>JAYWHS010000089.1:0-21974 GCA_043777635.1 Kofleriaceae bacterium
TCGACGTGCGCAGCATTGTCGCCCCAACGAAAGCCCAGATTGAGCGAGGCCCGCAAACCTTCGGATACGCCGCCCTGCCGTTCTGGAAAACCGTGCAGAAACTCAGGTGGAATAATTGCGGACCGATAGACGACGATGGCTTGCCCCATAGTGCGTGGTTTCTACCACGTTTGAGATTGCAGCAAGAGCCGTAGCCCACGCCGAGCAACCGTGCCGCAACGCTCGCGATGCGCCGTATTCTCACTGGTATCACAGCACGAGATCGCGCAAAGTCGAACCCACATTTAGGAGCATCAACATGACTCAAATTCGTTTCGACAATCGGGTTGCAATCATCACAGGCGCCGGCGGCGGCCTCGGTAAAACCTATGCACTTGAACTCGCCAGCCGTGGTGCCAAAGTCGTGGTCAATGACCTCGGCGGTGCGGTCGATGGCACCGGTGGATCTTCAAGCGCCCCGGACCAAACCGTTGCGCTCATTCAAGCCGCCGGTGGCGAAGCGGTGGCCAACTATGATTCCGTGGCCACGCCCGAAGGCGGCGCAGCGATCGTTGCTGCTGCGGTCGCAGCGTTTGGCACGGTCGATATTGTCATCAACAACGCCGGCGTGTTGCGCGATAAATCATTTGCAAAAATGGAACCCGCCGATCTAACGGTGGTGCTCGACGTGCATTTGCGCGGCGCGTTTCATGTGTCGCAACCGGCCTTCAAGATTATGAAAGACAAAAACTACGGCAGGTTTTTGTTCACATCGTCGGCGGCAGGCTTGTTTGGCAATTTCGGACAAAGCAATTACGGCGCCGCCAAGATGGGCTTGGTCGGGTTGTCGAATGTGATTGCGGTGGAAGGCGCACGCAACAACATCAAATCCAACGTCATCGCACCCATCGCCAGAACTCGGATGACCGAACAATTACTCGGCCCGTTGGCCAACCATCTCGACCCCGAGCAAGTGACGCCGATTGCTTGTTATTTGGTGAGCGAAGCATCCGCCCACACCCATGAGATTTTTTCGGTCGGCGGAGGGCGTTACGCCAAAGTGTTTGTTGGCTTGTGCCAAGGGTGGGCCGCAGGCAAGGGCAGCCGTCCATCGGTGGAAGACGTGGCCGAGCACATGTCGCAGATCAATAACACCGATGGCTACATTATCCCGGCCAGCATCAACGACGAAATGGCGCTACTGATGGGGGCGCTCAAGTAAGGGTTGGGTGAGGCTGCCAATCCTTGGTCCTCGCAACCTTTTGGCCGAGCGGTCGTGATACGCTGACGCATGATCGAATTCAACGATCTCGTAAATGCCCTGGCCCAATGGCGGCTCAACAATGGTCAAGCGACGTCCGCGCCGCTTGCCGCCCAATCGGAACAAGCGGGGGCCGCTGCGCCAACGCGCGCTCCAGCTGGCAGAATCCGGCCCACGGCCCCGCCCCCGATGCGGACCAAAGCCGCATCGATTCCACCTCCGGTGCTATTGGAAGATCTCAACGAGTTCTCCGATGTGCCCGAAGACGCCATCGAAGAAGACGGTGCCGACTTTCAAATGTCGTTCGGCGGCGAGCCGCCTCCGGCGCTTGAGGGGATTGTTGAAGTCTCAGAACAAGTGGACGCCGACGTCGACCAGCACCCCGAGGCACTGCCTTCACGGCGGGTCCACACCGATGGTTTTGGTGACGGCGAATCCACGATGGTCAGTAGCAATGATCGCGACGGAAACAACAATTGAGTCGTGCATGGGTGTTTCAAGGGGCGATGTGTCGAGCGATACCGTCGCCTGCGGCCTCGCCCAACGAAGGTGACGTCGTTGTGGCCGTTGTGTCCGCGCAACTTCGCCGCAGCGATTTAGATACGCGCGGAGCGGTGCCCGGCGTCGCGGCTTTCGGTACGGTGATTGCGGCCGGCGACCAGGCGTTGGCCTTGCTGGGCAAACGCGTGCTGATCGGCGCGGTAGATCCGTGCGGCGAATGCGATGTATGTCGACGCGGTTCAGCGGCGGCGTGCCTTACTGCCAACCATCGCGGCGCAGCAACCCGCGGCACGCTCGCTGAACGAGTGACCGCGCAAGCCCGCTGGACTGTCGCAATCGACGACGATATGAAACTTGAAGGCCCTGCCCTCGCTGCAATCGCCGGTGACGCTGCGGTTGCGTACACGTTGTACGCGCGGTCCAACGTAGCATCGCGTGACCCGGTAATCGTCCTTGGCAGCAGCCCGGTGACTCGATTTCTGGTTGAAATTCTGCTGGCCAAAGGCATCACGCCGGTCGTGCTCGCCGACCCTGCGGCCTCGGCCTGGACTGCATGGTTGGTCGCCAAACAAGCCATCGTTTGTCGAGCCACTAGTGGTGCTGACAAGCATAGCCCAGTCTCCGACGAGGTTCGCCGTCAGGTTACCGCAGCACTCATTGCCAGCGCACCGGAAGGCTCCGCAACTCGTGCTTGGCGCGTGATCGTGACGTCAACCGATGCCATCGGCACCGCCCTGAGTCTC
Organism: Kofleriaceae bacterium; assembly: GCA_043777635.1. Taxonomy (GTDB): domain Bacteria; phylum Myxococcota_A; class Polyangia; order Haliangiales; family Haliangiaceae; genus JABFXX01. The sequence continues at coordinate 2,485 of JAYWHS010000089.1, forward strand.
GCGGCCGCACCTGGAGCCCAGCTCACGGTATGGGCACCAAGCGATGAACAAGCAGAATTCACTGCGCAAATCGAACGTAGCGCAGCGCAACTCGCCGCAGCGTGGCTGCAAGAAGCTAGCGTCATCTCGGTCACCAATGCACATCCCGATCTGCTCGTCGAAGTCGCAGCGATGGCAGCAAAAGGCGAAATCGATTTGGTTGGTGGCTGCAACGTGGTCGGCGCCGACCGCGTGATGTCGCTTGACGCGGAAGACCCAACGCGCTCGCTGATTGTCACGGTTCCGGCGCTGGTCTAGGCTAAATGCCGATCAGTTGCGTGAGCGCAAGCGATCGACCGCTCACGCTTTTCGATATCGACTGGAACCCGGACGACGAATCTCCGACGACGAATCTCCGACGACGAATCTCCGACGACGAATCTCCGACGACGAATCTCCGACGACGAATCTCGGACGACGAATCTCGGACGACGAACCTCGGACGACGAATCTCGGACGACGAATCTCCGACGACGAATCTCGGACGACGACTGTAGCTGCAAGTCTGCGCTTTCGCAGTTGCAGCGGTACTCGCCACCGCTTAATGCTGCGGCTTTGACGGTGTGGGTGAGCGCGTGGCATAAGGCTTGGCTGATCGGGTGGTGGTGATGATCACGACCGCGGTGCGTCGTCGGTGAGGCTCGGTAGACGTGGTGCGCGTACCGTCGTCGGAGGTCCGAGTAGTGATCGCAGGTTGTTATGGCTTGATCTGCCGCACTGCCGACGCATCGCCGGTGAGACAAAAGCCATGTGACCATGGGCCGCCCGGCCCGAAACGGCCAACGGCCCAGTGAGTTACCACTGAGCCGTCGCTTTCAGCGTGCCTGAGCGATAGAGCTTAGGCTTTGTCTTCGAACTCAGCGTCGATGACATCCGAGCCAGGAGCAGCTCCGCCAGCGTCGCCACCACCGGCGTCACCACCGGTTTGTTTGTACATAGCTTCGGCAAGTTTGTGAGCGGAAGCTTGCAGCTTCTCGAAGGCTGCGCGCAAGTTGTCCGGCGAGCTGGCTTCTTTTTCTTGTTCGAGCGTGGCTTCAGCGCTCTTGAGCTCTTCTTCGATCATCAATTTGTCAGCATCGCTGAGTTTGGCACCGTTTTCGGTGACCATCTTGCGGGTGCTGTAGATGAACGAGTCGAGTTGATTGCGAGCTTCGATCGCTTCTTTGCGAGTTTTATCTTCGGCTTCAAACTTGGCGGCGTCTTCCACCATGCGTTTGATATCCGCTTCCGACAAACCGCTCGACGCTTCGATGCGAATGGCCTTCTCGGTGCCCGTCGCTTTGTCTTTCGCGGTGACGTTCAGAATACCGTTAGCGTCGATGTCAAACGTGACTTCGATTTGCGGCACGCCACGCGACGCTGGCGGAATACCCGTGAGGTTAAACTTGCCGAGGGTTTTGTTGTCTTTGGCCATCGCACGCTCACCTTGGGTGACGTGAACTTCAACCGAAGACTGATTGTCCGACGCCGTCGAGAACGTTTCGCTCTTGCGGGTTGGAATCGTGGTGTTGCGCGGAATCAGCACGGTGGCAACGTTGCCGTAGGTTTCAATGGCCAACGACAGCGGCGTGACATCGAGCAGCAAAATATCTTTGACATCGCCCGACAAGACACCGCCTTGAACTGCAGCGCCCAGCGCCACAACTTCGTCGGCATTCACGCTGCGGTTTGGCTCGCGACCAAAGAATTCTTTGACTTTGGCTTGCACCATTGGGATCCGCGTCGAACCACCAACCAACACCACTTCATGAATGTCGGAGACTTTTTTGCCGGCGTCGGCGAGGGCTTTTTTACAAGGCTCCATCGCACGCATGACGATTGGTTCAATCATCTGCTCAAACTTGGCGCGCGACAGTTTCTTGAGCAAGTGCTTTGGCCCGGTCGCATCGGCCGTGATGTACGGCAGATTGATTTCAGTTTCTTGCACGCTCGACAATTCGATCTTGGCTTTTTCCGACGCTTCTTTGAGGCGCTGCAACACCATCTTGTCTTTCGACACGTCGATGCCCGAGTCTTTTTTGAACTCTTCCATCAACCAGTCGGTGAGCAAGTTGTCGATATCGTCGCCACCGAGGTGGGTGTCGCCGTTGGTCGAAATAACTTCAACGACTTTGTCGCCAACTTCGAGCACCGAGACATCGAACGTACCGCCACCCATGTCGAACACCGCGATGAGTTGTTCTTTGGTTTTATCGAGGCCATACGCCAACGCTGCCGCAGTTGGCTCGTTGATAATGCGCTTGACTTCAAGGCCAGCGATCTTGCCGGCGTCTTTGGTAGCTTGGCGTTGCGAATCGTTGAAGTACGCAGGCACCGTGATGACCGCTTCGGTCACGGTTTCGCCTAGGTATTCTTCGGCCGCTTTTTTGAGTTTCATCAAAACGCGCGCTGCGATTTCCGGTGGCGAGTAACGTTTGCCACGGATTTCGATCGCTGCATCACCATTGGGAGCGGCCATCACTTTGAACGGAACACGTTTGGTTTCCGCTTGAATTGGCCCGTCGGTGAACTTGCGGCCAATAAAGCGTTTGGCCGAGTACACGGTGTTTTCAGGATTGGTGATGGCTTGACGCCGAGCAATTTGCCCGACGAGCACTTCGCCCTTGTCATCGAACGCAACCACTGACGGGGTCAGGCGATTGCCTTCTTCGTTCGCGATTACCTTGGGCTCTTTGCCCTCCATGATCGCGACACAAGAGTTTGTGGTGCCGAGGTCGATTCCGATGATTTTACCCATGATGTTGATACCTTAGATTGCTGTTTTGCCACGGCGGCAGTTGAGCGAAACCTAAGTACGCAAGGGCTGCTCGTCAAGGCTTAGCCCTGCGAATTGGCAGAAGTTTCGCGTTGGCCGACCCAGCCTCGCATCAAATAACGGCGATCCGCCGAGCCAACCTACAACGTGCAGCCACCGTTGGTTACACAGGCATCAGCGCACACGTTGGCATTGCGCTCATTATCATGGAGGCATTGGTTCGCAGCCGCTTCACAATTGCGCCGACACACATCGTCGGTAGCGCACGACGCGCGACAGGTCCGCGCGGTAGCGATATACGCCGGCCGCTTCCCTTCACGATCGACGCTGCACTGCCGTCGACAATCGTTCACTCGCACCGGCTGCTCCGGCGTTTCGCATTGCCACATCGGGACAACATCCTCGCTGCCCACCGTGCGCTGCGAACCCCCACCAGCAAATGCCGCCGTCGACAAGATGGCCACCAACACAAAAGCGATTTTCATCCACCAATCCTGCCGTCCCCCTCTCCCAAGCGCAAGCCATCGACCATCTCTCAGTGCCCGCGTCCTGCACCGCTCCACGGGTGGCCGCAGCCATTCGCGGCGTAACAAAATACCGCGCCCTGCCCGCGTTGCGCCGGGTGGCCGCAGCCATTCGCGGCGTAACAAAATACCGCACCCTGCCCGCGTTGCGCCGGGTGGCCGCAGCCGGGCGCACGCCCGGAGCACAGCGAGGAGCGTACTTCCTGTACGTGACGAGCGAGCAACGGACGTACGCCCGGCTCCGGTCACCCCGCGCGACGCGCCCTCGTACGTGACGAGCGAGCACCGGCGGTACGTCCGGATCCGGCTGCCCAGCGCTACGCGGCTGGTTGGGATTCGGCTTTTGCGGCAGCCGCCAAAGCCAAGATCGACGGTGGTGGGTCTTTCAACGCAAGGGCCAGAACTTCATCCATGCGCTTGACGCCAAAGATCTCAATCGCGTTTTTCACTTCGTCCGGAACGTCAATCAGATCCTTCATGTTGCGATCTGGAATGATGACGCGCTTGATGCCAGCACGATGTGCTGCAAGCAGCTTCTCTTTGAGACCACCAATTTGCAGCACGTTGCCACGCAAGGTGATTTCGCCGGTCATCGCAACATCCGGGCGAATCGGCACGCCCGTGAGAAGCGACACTAACGCGGTGTACATTGTCACACCCGCCGACGGTCCATCCTTCGGCACTGCGCCGGCTGGTACGTGAACGTGCAAGTCGAGGTTGTCGAGGAATGAGCCTGGATCCAAGCCAAGTGCCGCAGCGCGACCACGGACAAACGACAACGCAGCGGTGACGGATTCTTTCATTACATCGCCCAACTGACCGGTGAGAATCAGTTTGCCCTTGCCAGGCATTTTGGTCGCTTCGATGAAAAGAATGTCGCCACCCACGGCCGTCCACGCCAACCCGGTGCAAACACCTGGTTCGCTGGTGCGATCCGCAACTTCGCTGACGTATTTCTCTGGACCTAAAATTTCGCGCACCATATCTGCGTCGATAACTTCATGGTCCCTGGCTTTGCCTTCGGCCACCTTCACAGCAACCGCACGGCACACCGACCCGAGCTCACGCTCAAGATTACGGACACCGGCTTCGCGTGTGTAGGCGTCGATAACTTCAAAGATACCGTCGTCGGTAATCTCGGCGAGCGCAGTTGCTGGATCTTTGCCCAAACCGTGATCGTCGAGTTGCTTCGGCACCAAGAATTTGCGCGAAATCTGTTTCTTTTCCTGCCGGGTGTAACCTGGCAGTTCGATGATTTCGAGACGATCGCGCAACGCCCACGGAATGGTGTCGAGCTGATTCGCTGTCGCAATGAACATCACCTTAGACAAGTCAAAGGTGACTTCCAAGTAATGATCCGAGAACGACGAGTTTTGCTCTGGGTCGAGGACCTCAAGCAACGCTGACGATGGATCACCACGGAAGTCGTGGCCCAACTTATCGAGTTCGTCGAGGACGAATACCGGGTTGTTGGTGCCAGCCTTCTTGATGCCTTGGATGATGCGGCCTGGTAGCGATCCGACGTAGGTACGGCGATGGCCGCGGATTTCCGCTTCATCGCGCACACCACCGAGGGAGATGCGACCAAACTTACGCCCAATCGCGCGAGCGACTGAACGACCAAGCGAGGTTTTACCGACGCCTGGTGGGCCAGCCAAACACAAAATCGGGCCTTTTTTATCAGCCTTGAGTTTGCGCACGGCCATATATTCGATGATGCGTTTTTTGACCTTGTCGAGATCGTAATGATCTTCATCCAAGCATTTGCGTACTTCGGAAAGTTCGATGTGGTCGTCGGTCGAAATCGACCACGGCAACTCAACCAACCATTCGAGATAGGTCCGAGTAACCGTGTATTCCGCTGACGACGGCTGCATGCCTTTGAGGCGGTCGAGTTGCTTTTTGGCAACCTTCTCGGCTTCTTCAGGCAATTTGGCTTTGGTGATTTTTTCGGCAAACTCGTCGAGGTCACCGCCCGAATCATCCAACTCGCCGAGCTCTTCTTTGATGGCTTTGAGTTGTTGGCGCAACACGTATTCACGTTGATTGCGGCCCATTTCCTCTTGGACTTGGGTGTTGATGCGCTCGCGCACCTTCAACACTTCAAGTTGACGCGACAAGAATTGCAGGACTTTGCGAACCCGGGTCTTGAGGTCAAACGTTTCGAGCACGTCTTGTTTCTCGCCGACTTCAAGTTCCAAGTTGCTGGTGATCAAGTCGGCGAGATGCCCGGCTTCCGAAACGCTGTCGACCAGCGCGCCGGCTTCTTTGGGCAACTCAGGCATGAGCTTAACAACGCGCTTAGCGATGTCTTTTAAGTTCATCACCAGCGCGTCGAGTTCCACATCCGACGACGTCGGATCTGGAACCGATTTGACGTTTGCGGTCAAGAATGGCTCTGCACCATCGAAACCCGTAACTTCAAATCGTGACACGCCTTGGAGAATCACCGAGAAATTGTCTTTGGCGAGTTTGATGACCTTCAGAATGCGCGCAGCGCAACCGGTAAGGTACAAATCGCCCGACGCTGGGTCTTCAGTACGTGCATCTTTCTGCGTCAAAATGCCGATAACCGGCCGTTCTTTCGCGATGGCATCTTCGACGAGGCGAACCGATTTACGGCGGCCAACATCGATGGGGATGATGGACCCCGGGAAAAGCACAGAATTGCGTAGCGGTAAAATGGGAAGCTGATCCGGTATTTCCACCGGTTGCTCGCCCCCAGGCTTTGCCTTGGTCATAGGCGAAAGGTATGGCTCCATTTGCGTTGCCGTCAAGGCCACCTGCCCGTAATGACAGTCAGTTTCAGCGAATGATTCATCGATCTCGCGTCTGAGAGCAACACGCCAGGTCGAACGGTCCGTGGTAGGATGATAAGACATGGAAAACATCGGGACGGTGGCTACAACATTTGGGTTGATGGCACTCTCGCTTGCAACGGTGTCAAGCGCGCTCGCCGCGCCATCGCAGCCAGCATCAAAACAACCGGCGGCCAAAGCGACAAAACCAGTCGACACCACCGCAATGTGGCGTGCCTGTTTCAAAAAGTCGCCAACGCCCGAAGCCCTCGGTGGCATCGCGTTGCCCAAAGGTGCCACCATTGATGCGACCTACACGGTGGCGCAGTTCGCAAGTTGGTATGCCGACAAAACCGGCGGTGGTGTGCGGACCTATCGGTTCACCCTGCGCGGTCGCTCGCAACGCGAGGTTGGTCAATTTTTCTTTGATCAGAAATTGGTGCCAATCGACAATGGCGTAGTCTACGACCGGCCGCGCAGTGATTTTAAGTTAAGCGATAACGCGCGCTCTCAACTTGCGGTGAGTTGCGACACCAGCGATGAAGTGATGTGTACGTTTGATTTCCGTTTTGTTGAAACCGCGCCAGCAAACCAAGCCACGCCCCGACGCAGCGTATGCCCAGCAAAGGGATTTGTGCCGCAACAAATCGTACCGCGTTCGGTGGTTGCCGCGGCATTGCCGCGACAATGGACAATCGATTATCGCAACTCCACCGTCGCCGATTGGCAAACTTTTTTTGCCAGCCACGCACCATCGGAAGCCAACCTTGGCGTCATGCTGCACAGCGCGTTGCGATTTGATCCTATTGCCTCTGCGGCCCCAACGCAGCGCGGTGGCCGCCGCGGCCGTTTCACTTACGTATTCACGGTAGCAAATGACAAAGTCGTGCCCGTGGTGAACTGGTACAAAGCCCAATATCCCGGAGTCGACGCCACCGAAATTTCCAAAGGCACAGCGTACGCACTCAACGTAAATGCTGACGATCAACTCTTGTTGTCGTGCGAAAAGAAACTATGCACCATGACGATGAGCCTGTTGCGCAGCGCCAATACCAGTGACTCGCAAAATCAACCTAGGCATGCAGGACGGCGTTAGGCAGCTGGTCGCTATCTTGTAACCGTTTAAAAAGATTGATCAAAACTTTACCATTGACACTGCGATAAATTGGCCTTACCAATTGGTCGACCAACCGACTTAAGGCCCGCAGACCATGGCGACAGATCAACCCGAGCAAATCACTGCAATTGACGCGGTGTTTGAAAAGCTCCTTGCTGACATTCTCAAGGGTGTGCATCAAGCCGGCTCACGCTTGCCAGCCGAGCGCGAACTGGCGCGACAACTCGGGGCTAGCCGCCCAACCCTGCGCGAAGCCCTGCGCCGTCTCGGTGAATGGAACTTAGTCGAACCTCGGCGCGGCTCCGGCGTGGTGGTCAAGGCGTATCGCGACTGGTCCCTCGAAGTAATCCCGGCCTACGTTAAGTACGGTAAGCCGAGCCCGGGCCAACCCTCGGTGACTCGCATTTTGATCGATTTATTTTCGCTGCGCCGCGCCTTGGTACTTGAAGTCATCAAACAAACTGCCGATCGTATTCCGCCACACGCGTCGACGGCGGCACGAGCGGCGATGGCACGGGCCTGGGCGGTGCGTGATCAACCGCGCCTATTTCCGCGTGAAGATTTTGAAGTGATGCGCTGCATCGTTGAATCCGCCGGCTTCATTCCAGGCCTGTGGTTGTTAAACCGGATCTCTGACATTTGGTTCAATATGGTCGATTCGATTCATTTTGCGATTCAAGTCCCAGCCGACTACGTCGCCACATATGCGGCATTTTTTGATTTTGTTGACGCTGGCAAATCTGGCGACGCCTACGATCTGTGGGCGGCCTATCTGCAACGGCACGATGACGCCATGGTCAAAGTCCTGGAGAAAATGTCATGAGCGTTTATCAACATGGCACCGTGGTGCGCCGCGTGGTGCATCACCTCGTCGGCGTGGTGTGTCCGCCGCAGGCTGCTGAATTGGGAATCGTCGACGATATCGCTAACCACATGGGCGAGATGATGGCGGCCCTGCCAACCATCATGCGTCAAGGCATGGTCGCCGGCATTATTACGTATGACCTCGGTGCGATTGCATTCGGGCCAAACCGAGGCAAACGCGCGCACCAACTCAACGTAGCCGACGGCACGCGGTACTTTGATAGCTGGCTGCATGGCCCGACGCCGGTCCATAAACAGCTCGGCAAAGCATTCATGCAACTACTCAATCTTGGTTATTACGAACACCCCAAGGTGCAAGCCGAAATTGGTTACACCCCAGCACCGTGGATCGACCAAGTCACCAAACGTCGCTTGACGATGTTTAAAGATGTCATCGCCAAACGCGAGGTCGAAATCATTGCGCCCGACCCACTACGGCCGGGCGTTAACCTAACCAGGATTGGCCAATGAATAATCCAAGAAAATCGCGCGAGGCGACGCCTGGAGGGTTGAATGCCGGCGACTTGCCAGTTGAAAGCCGCGTAGAAGGGACGGGAAAGTCCCTCGTCTATTATTCGAAAGGTCCAAGCAAATGGCGGTAGCGCATGCATTCCCTAGTGACGCAGTAAAATCATCAAACCGCCCGCGTGGCGTAATCGCAGGTAGCGAAGTCACCGCCGACACTGTGCTCGATTGCGATGTGGTGGTGATCGGCTCGGGCGCAGGTGGCGCAACCATAGCTGCCGAACTCGCCGAAGCTGGCGCCGATGTGATCGTCGTCGAAGAAGGCGGCTACTACTCGACGCGCGATTTCACCGCCAACGCATCCGCAGCAGTGCGGCAGTTATACCGAGACGGTGGCGCAACGTTGGCGTTGGGCAATCCACCAGTCATGTTTCAAGAAGGCCGCGTGGTCGGCGGCTCAACAGTCATCAATGGTGGCATGTCGTGGCGCACGCCAGAGCGGATCTTAGATCGCTGGTATCGCGAGGCTGGCATCGACGAGATCCGAGCGAGCGACATGGAAAGCTACTTTGCCCGCGTCGAAAAACGCATCAACGTGGCGTATCAAGATGAAGATTCGATTGGCTTGGACAACAAGTTACTTAAAAAAGGTGCGGAAGCAAAAGGCTGGAACGTAATTCCGAACCTTCGCAATCAGTTGCATTGCGTAGGCTCGAACAACTGTGCGTTCGGCTGCCCGACCGGTGCCAAACAAAGTGCGTTGGTCACGTATGTGCCACGCGCGCTGCATTTTGGTGCGCAAATCTACGCCGACGCCCGCGCCGAAAAAATTATCTTCGAGGGTAAACGTGCAGTCGGGGTTCAAGCTCGCATCGTGCGACCTGATGGCCGACGCGGCCCGAAGCTGACCGTGCGGGCCAAATTGGTGGTGTCGTCGTGTGGCGCAATACATACACCAGCGCTGCTAGCACGCTCAGGCGTGGTATCTCCATCAGGCCAATTGGGCCGCAATTTAAGTTTGCATCCCAACACCAAAGTGGTGGCGATCTTCGACGAGCCAGTGCGCGGCTGGGAAGGCGTGCATCAAGCGTTTCAAGTGCGCGAATTCCACGAAAAAGGCCTCATTTTCGCAGCGGTCAACGTGCCACCAGGCATGGTTGCCATGTCGATGGGCATGCGCGGCGCGGCCTTGGGCGACGTGATGAAGCTGTATGACAAAATGATGGTTACCGGCATGCTGCTCGAAGACACCTCGCTCGGCTCGGTGCGCACGGTCAATGGACGGCCGCAAGCGTTGTACCAACTCAATGATTTTGACGCTGAGAATCTTAAACAAGGCGTGGCGTTGCTTGCAGAGCTGCTGTTTGCTGCCGGTGCCAAGCGCATTTTGCCGGTGTTCGATGGCGGCCCCGAACTGCACAGCGCCGACGATATTCGCAAGCTGTTTGCGCAACCGATTCCTAAAAGTGCGCTTGAACTATTCACTGTACACATGATGGGCACCGCAGCGATGGGTGCCGATCGTTCACGCTCGGTGACCAACGGCTATGGCTTGGTGCACGACACCGAGCGCTTGATGATCGCAGATGCTTCGATGTTCCCGACGCCGATTGGCGTGAATCCGATGGAAACCATTATGGCGCTGGCCACCCGCAGTGCCGGCCATATTATCGACAACGCAAGGACTTATCTGTCATGACCCCCCAAGCCATTTCTGCGTCTGTGAATCAAGTACCGCCGCTGCAACCCTGGGTTGCACCAGATCCAACGACGCTGCGCACCACGCCTTCGCCACGCGTCCTCGCCCTCGAAGCGATGAATAATACCCAGCTCGAAAAAGTATTTCTGCAGGGCTCCATGCCCAACCTCGCAGCCTTGGTCGGCTGGGAGTTTCGCGGCATGAACGTACCCGGCTGGGCGCGGCTCGCGGGTATCAAAAAGTTTGTCAAAGGATTTTTCGACGCTGGCGGCGGCATCGTGATGGGCTACAATTGCCCGGTCGCCCAAAATGGCCTCACCGAATCGTGGAACTTCCTGCCATCAGCGTTTGCTCCGAAACGATTCGGCTTTTATCAAGTGGCGCCCGTCGACGCCGCAAGCAAAGAAAATAAATACCTGCACGCGGTGCTGCTCAATTATGGCCGCGGTGGCAACCCAAAGCTCGACCCATCTGCAGGCCTGCGCGACTACCTGGTTCAAGTCGATGCTGACAACCCCGACTTGTACTTGGGCAAAGCATTTTATGCGGTGGGCCCGGCCCGCATCGCCACCAACTTTTTCATTTTGGAACGGCTGGGTGTTGGCGTGCACAGCGATCCTCGACGGTAATTGACGCTACGGTTTACGCAGAATCTTTTCCATCGCTTTGCCTTTGGCGAGCTCGTCGATCAATTTATCCAGGTAGCGAATTTCGCGCATGGTCGGTTCTTCGACGTTTTCGACCCGAACGCCGCAGACCACGCCGGTGATTAGTTTGCGCAAGAGATTGAGCTTTGGCGCTTGCGCAAAAAAACTCGCAACGTCGGTTTTGTCGTCGAGCAGCGCGGTGAAAGCTTTGGCGCTGTAACCCGTGAGCCAGTGGATGATGACATCCACCTCAGTTTTGGTGCGGCCTTTTCGCTCGGCTTTGGCGACATACAAGGGGTACACACTCGCGAAACTCATTTTGTAGATTCGATGCATCGAGTCGGGCCGAATCTAGCGCGCTGGCGGCGGTCGGTGCAACGCGGTACTGTCGCGGCATTGCGAGGTGACGATGACGACAACGCTACAGGTGCAAGGAATTGATGTGTACGTTGAAGGCCCCAGCGATGCCATCGCGACGGTGGTGATGATTCACGGCTGGCCGGATACGTATCGGCTCTGGGATGCGCAAGTGACCGCGCTCGCACCAACCTATCGCTGCGTGCGCTTCTCCCTGCCCGGCTTCGAAATAAGCCAACCTGCGCGCAAGGTTTCGTTGGACCAAATGGTGGCGTTGTTTGGTGCAATTATCGACGCCGTGAGCCCCGCAGCGCCGGTTACCTTGCTGCTGCACGATTGGGGCTGTGTGTTCGGTTATCAGTTTGCGGCCCACCACCCTGCACGCGTGGCTCGCGTGATTGGCATTGATGTCGGCGATACCTTTGCACCGAGTTTTGTAAAATCGCTGAGCCTCAAGGCCAAGCTGATGATTGGCGGGTATCAAGGGTGGTTGGCGATAGCCCACTCACTTGGCCGAGTCGGCACCGGCATGACGCGGCTGATGGCGCGTGCGTTACGAGCGCCAGCGTCGGCGCAGCGCCTCGGTGCGCAACAGAATTATCCGTACGTCATGCAACTAGGTAGCGGTTTTCGCAGCGCCGTTAGTTTTAAGCCACACTGTCCGATGCTGTATTTCTACGGTCGCAAAAAGCCATTTATGTTCCACACCCAAGGCTGGCTCGACAGCATTGCCGCGCGCCCAGGCAGTGCAGTTCACGAAATGGCGACGGGCCACTGGGTGACGATGGAGCAACCAGCTGAGTTCAATCGCCTGATGATAAACTGGCTAGCGCAGCCAACCTCGTAGCCAGGGTCGTCCACCACGCCGATAGCGGCGACAGACGAGCTGCTTACGAACCAGCTTCGATTTTGGCGTCGGCTGGAACTGGAATTGCCTGTAGCCGTGTACCCGACATTGGATCGGGCGCAGCACCATCGGCAACGGGCACTTTGAGTACAATCAGTTCGCCGTTGTTAGGGAAAACGTGCAATTCGATGCCGACCGCGCCGCTTTTGCACGCAGCCACGACGACGGCTCGGCTGGTCGATTTTTGCGCAACACATTCACCGGGATAATCGCCCATGGGATTGCTCCGCGACTTGCCGGTTTCGTCGGTGGTTACCAAATATACGGTGGAGCTTGAACCATTTTTCTGGAAGGTCCACGTCAACGAAACTTTCTTAATAAACCGCGCGGGTTCGGTTGGTTCGGTTGACGGCTTGGTCGAGGTTGACGTGGATTTTTTGGACGAGCCGCTGCACGCGGCGATGGTGGCAAGCAACAAGACGGAGGCAAAACGCATGACGAAAATGTACACTAACCAGCGGCGCATTGACACCGGCCGGCCGAACCGCGGTAACCGCGCCCGGCAGCGCGCAGCCTGCGCTGGCACCGAAGTAGGATGACTCCATTTTTGGGCACGTCGTGCTAAAACGCTGACATGGCAGGAAGATCCAAGGTCGAACCGGCAATTGCTCGTCGCAAAGCCGACCATATTGAAATCGCAGCGTCGGGGCGGGCCAATTTTGCCAACAATGGCACCCTGCTCGATCAGGTTACGTTGATTCATCAAGCGTTACCTGAAATTGCCATGGCGGATATTGATCTAGTGACCAGCTTGGCAGGGCAACAGCTGCGCGCACCGTTGATGATCACCGGCATGACCGGAGGCACCGCCGAAGCGCAACAGATCAATCACGATCTGGCCCGTGCCGCGCAACACTGCGGTATCGCCCTTGGCGTGGGCTCGCAGCGCGCCATGGCCGAACATGACGAATTAGTCGCAACGTATACGGTGCGCGATGTGGCACCTGACGCCGTCATCTTTGGCAACATCGGCGGTGTGCAAGCGCTATCGATGGGGCTTGCAAAAGTCGGCGAGTTAGCAAAACGCATCGGCGCCAATGCGATGTGTGTGCACCTGAATCCTGGCCAAGAAATGATTCAGGCCGACGGTGATCGTGATTTTCGCGGTGTGCTGGCCATGATTGCGCAACTGGTTGAACATCTGCGGGTACCGATCATCGTCAAAGAAACCGGCTGCGGGCTATCACCGCAAGCAGCCAAACAATTGCGTTCGGTCGGCGTCGCTACCGTCGATGTCGCAGGCGCTGGCGGTACCAGTTGGATCGCGGTTGAAGCAGAACGCGCGGTCGCTGAGTCCGATCACCAAGCGCTGGGCCGAGAATACTGGGATTGGGGATTACCGACCGCAGTTGCCACCGTCGCATGCGCGCAAGCGGGATTTGAAGTCATCGCGTCGGGTGGCATGCGCCATGGGCTCGACGTTGCACGCGCATTAGCGCTGGGCGCAACGTGTGGTGGCATGGCAGCGCCGATGTTACGGGCGCAACGTGCCGGCGGTTTTGAAGGTGTCGTGCAAATGATCGAACGTACGACGAATTCCATCCGCACGGCATGTTTGCTAACCGGCACCAGCGCGGCTCGCGAGCTGTCGCGGGCACCGAAACATCTCGGCGATGAATTAGTGCGGTACTTGATTTCCTGTGGAGCGCAGTAGCAGGCGTGGCGGATGCAGCGATAGTAGCGGCAGCCACCAGCACGGGCTACGGCCATGGCAAGTTGATCGTGCTGGGTGAACATGCGGTGGTCTATGGCTACCCTGCCCTGGCCGCAGCGTTGTCGTCTGGCGTGACGCTGACCGCATCACAATGTGATGGTGCCAGCGCCGACGGTGCCAGCGCCATCGGGCACACTGAAATTGCTGAATGGCAACTCTTGGTCCACGCCAACACCGAACATCCGGTGGCGATTGCACGCCGCCAGCTCTGTGCAAGTTTAGGTATCGCGCCGTGGCTCGAACGCAGTTTGATTATGCGCGGCGAGGCGAAGGTGCCAGCGGGTGCCGGGTTGGGTTCTTCGGCAGCCATGGCAGTAGCGATGGCGCGAGCTATCAGCATTCATTGTGGGATCTCAGCGTCGGGCGAACAGATCTGCGCTGCGGCGAACGCTGCCGAACGAACCTTTCACGACACCCCCAGCGGCGTTGATGTCGCGTTGGCGTACTACGGCGGCGTTGGTGAATTTCGCCGTGGCACTGGCTTGGTCGCACTGCAATTGCCGGCCCTACGTGTCGCGGTTGGCGTCACAGGCGAGCAACGCAATACCAAAACCATGGTGCAAACCGTTGCCACTGCCACCTCCAGTCGAGCTGACGATGCCCGCTTAGTCGAGCTTGGCCAGTTGGCCAGCGACGGTCGCGAAGCGTGGCTGCAACGCAACTGGCAACACCTCGGCTACTGCTGCAATCGCGCGCAAATGCTGCTGGCTGATCTCGGGGTTTCCACCGCACGCATCGAGTTATTGTGTCAAACCGCGCGCACCGCCGGTGCCAGCGGCGTCAAGTTGACCGGCGCAGGTGGTGGTGGCTCGGTACTTGCGATCGGCGATGATGTCGACGGTATTGTCAGTGCGTGGCAAGCGATCGGCATGCATGCATTCGTTGCGAGCATTGGCGGCACGGTCAACGCAACAGCTCAGGAGCAGCTATAATGTCGACGATGTCTGTGATTTCTGTGGGTTCAACCGTGACTGCGCGCGCCTGTGCCAATATTGCCTTGGTCAAATATTGGGGCAAACGCGATGCCGAGCTCAACCTCCCTGCAGCTGGAAGTTTATCGCTCACGCTCGGCGCGTTGGTCACGCAAACCAGCGTGCGGTTCGATGCGGCACTAGCCCAAGACAGCATGCTGCTCGACGGTCGACCAGCCGCCAACAAAGAACTCGCGCGAACCTCCGCGTGGCTCGATTTGATCCGCCGCCAAGCCGGCATGCAGCTGCGAGCCCACATCGCTTCGCATAATCATTTCCCAACGGCGTCGGGTTTGGCATCATCAGCGTCGGGTTTTGCAGCGTTGGCGGTTGCAGCAGCGGCCGCTGCCGGGCTGGCGCTGTCACTGCGTGAGATGTCAATCTTGGCGCGCCAAGGCTCAGGCTCTGCGGCGCGTTCGTTGTTCGCCGACTTTGTCCGCATGCATGCCGGCGACCGTGCCGACGGCAGCGATGCTTTCGCTGAACCTATTGTCAGTGAACTTGCAGCCAACGTGCGCATGGTGATTTGTATCGTGGGTGGCGGCACGCCCAAAACTCATGGCTCGCGCGATGCCATGGATCACACCGCTGCAACGTCACCGCTCTATCAAGCGTGGGTAGCTTGTGTGCCTGCCGATCTTCACACTGCCGAACAAGCGTTGCGCGACGGCGATCTAGCCACGCTCGGCGCGTTGACCGAAGCCAATGCGTTGGCGATGCACGCCTCCGCTATGGCGGCTCGCCCGGCTGTCATCTATTGGCAACCACCGACGCTGGCACTGCTGCATCGCGTCCGCGAACTGCGCGCCGATGGCTTACCAGGTTGGGCCACCATGGATGCCGGGCCGCACGTCAAGGTTCTCACCGCCGCAGCCAACGCCGACGCTTTGGCAGCGGCGTTACGCTTGGTGCCTGGTGTCACCAATGTGATCATCAGCAGCGCGGGACCTGGTGCCACCGTTGTGGCGGCACCTTGACGCTGATCGCCACAGCGCCGGGCAAGTTGATGCTGGCTGGCGAATACGCCGTGCTCGACGGTGGCCCGGCGTTGATCGTCGCGGTATCGCGCCGAGTCCGCGCCCGCTTGTTGCCAGCCAACATCACGGCGCCGCCGCTATCTGAGTTTATCGCGGGTATCGCGACATTGTTCGAGCAGCACGGCCAACCGTTGCTAGCCGCCGCCGCCCGCCGCATCGTGGTCGATTCGTCGAGCTTCTATCTAGGCCGGCAAAAACTTGGTTTGGGCTCAAGTGCCGCTGTCACCGTAGCCACGATTGCATGCGTGATCGGCAACCTGCTGGGCGTCGATGCAGCACAGCCCGATCGTATTGTTGAATTTGCCGAGCAGGCCCATGGCAATGTGCAAGGTGCCCGAGGCGCGCGTGGCAGTGGTGCCGACTTGGTGACATGTGCGCACGGTGGCGTGGTGCGCTTTGTACGCGGCGGCTCGCCAGCGATGCAGCAATACAGCGGCCTGCCCGACGGCACGCAACTCATCGCGTTTTTCACCGGCCAAAGTGCCGATACCGCGCAATTGGTGGCCGGCGTACGTGCGGCGCAGCAGCACGATCCCGGTGGGGTCGACCGCGCCTTAGCTGCGATCGCCACCGCTGCAACGCAAGTGGCAATTGCCGTTGCGCAAAACCAAAGCAGCGAGTTTATTGCCGCGCTGCAACAAAACGCGCTCGGCGTAGCGGCACTGGGCCAGGCGGCCTCACTCGAACTCGAAACCGACGCAGTGCGCAGAGTGCGTCACGCGATGAACCGCTCCGATGTGTGCGTAAAAACCACCGGTGCTGGCGGCGGCGATATTGCCGTAGTGGTCGGGCCAGCCACGTTAGATGTAACCGAAACCACCCAACGGATCATCCAAGCTGGGTGCAACGTCATTCCCTTGTCACTGACCTCGCGCGGCGTGGACTTCGAACCGAGCGCGGGGTAAAAACGCCCGCAGTGTCGTCGCGTATTCCAGGCTTTTACAAACTTTCGGTGGCCGAGCGGCGCGCGCGTATTGCCGCTGCGGCCGGGCTTACCGCAGCACAACTCACTGCTCTCGACGCCTCTGCGCTTTCGCTCGATGCCGCTGATGGCATGATTGAAAATGTTATCGGTGAGTACGCGCTGCCATTTGCCGTGGCACTCAACTTTGTCATCGACAATCAATCGCGTTTTGTGCCAATGGCGGTCGAAGAAGCGTCGGTGGTCGCAGCCGCGTCCAATGCCGCCAAAATGGCGTCGGTCACCGGTGGGTTTACCTCACAATGCTCTGCGCCCATTATGGTCGGGCAAGTGCAACTGCTCGATATCGTCGACGTTGACCGTGCGCGCGACGCAATATTGGCGCAAAAGTCCGAGTTGATGGCCTTGGCCGCCTCGATCGTGCCGCGCCTTGTGGAACGCGGCGGCGGGCCACGCGATTTGACCGTGCGCGAATTGTCACGGCCGCCGATGCCTGACGGTGGCATGTTGGTGGTGCATTGGCACATCGACTGTCGCGATGCCATGGGCGCAAATCTTGTGAACACATTGTGTGAACGCACTGCGGAACGGCTAGCCGAACTGGCCCAAGCCACCATCGGGCTGCGGATTTTATCAAACTACAGCGACGAGCGCACAGTGACGATCACCTGCAACATCGCAGATCAAGCGCTCGCCAGCACTGACGCGCCAGATGGTGCTGCCGTGCGCCGCGCCATTGCATCAGCGGCGCGTTTTGCCGAACTCGACTCATACCGCGCAACCACTCACAACAAAGGCATCATGAACGGCATCGACGCTGTGTTGGTTGCCACCGGGCAAGATTGGCGCGCGGTTGAAGCTGGAGCCCATGCCTACGCTGCCCGTTCCGGTGCCTACCGCCCGCTCGCGGTGTGGCGCGACACCGGCACTGACCTGCATGGCGAACTAACCATGCCGATGGCCGTCGGCGCAGTGGGCGGCGCCTTGCACACCCATCCCGGCGCACAGTTGGCGCTGGTGCTTGGCAGCATCACCAACGCAACCGAGTTAGCCACGACTGCGGCGGCGGCTGGGCTCGCCACCAATCTCGCTGCCTTGCGAGCGCTGGCAACCGAAGGCATTCAACGTGGCCACATGTCACTGCACGCTCGCTCACTTGCCCGGGCCGCTGGGGCCACGGGCGCAATGGTTGAGACGATTGCCAGTGCGCTCGCGGCCTCGGGTGAGGTAAAACTTGAGCGTGCCAGATCGCTCATGACTGAACTACAACGCCCGCAGGAGCCAACGTGATTCACCGTTTAGGAACCGCTCGTTCGCCATCGTTAGCTGTGCCGTTGCCACCGACGTTGGAGCTCGCTGCTTGTTACCAATATTGTGAAGCCCTTTGCCGGTCGCGCCATCATAACTATCCGGTGGCTTCGTTTTTCGCCCGCTCGCATTTACGCAAACACATTTGGGCGATGTTTGCGTTTGCCCGCGTCGCCGATGACATCGCCGATGAACCATCGTTTGAAGGCCGGCGCGCCCGTGAATTAGATCGTTGGGAAGAGCAACTGCACGATGCCTACCGTGGGGTAGCGGATCATCCGGTCTTCGTCGCGTTGGCCGACACGGTCAAACAGTTCGCGTTGCCGATCACTGAGTTTACGGCGCTGTTGTCCGGATTTCGGACGGACCTCGACGTGACCCGCTATGCAACGTTTGGCAATTTGCGCAACTACACCCGGCAATCGGCCGAGCCAGTTGGCCATCTGCTGTTGTACATCGGTGGGTTTCGGACCCCGAGCCTGCACGCCTATGCCGATGATTTATCGACCGCGTTGGCCTTCGCGCGGTTGTTGCAAGACATCCCTGCTGATTGGCAGCGCGGCCGGGTCTATGTGCCAGCCGAAGACCTCCGCCATTTCGGTGTGACCGAAGACGATATCGCCCAGCGTCGATCGTCGCCGGCGGTGGCTGCCCTCGGGCACTATGAAGTCGCCCGGACCCGAGCGTTGTTTGCACGCGCTCGGCCGCTCATCGATACCGTCAGTGGCGACCTAGCAATGGAACTTGCGCTGATGTGGCATGGCGGCATGCGCATCCTCGATAAAATCGATGGCACTGGCGAAAACCTATTTGCCAAACGACCAGCGCTCAACGCCGTCGACAAAGCCTTGGTGGTAAGCCGCGCGGTAGCCTGGCGCGGTGCCACGTTGCCGCCCCGCGCTGTGCATTTAGCGCAACGCGCGCTCGATGCACTGAGTAAGTAGTAACCTCGCCGCTATGGCCGATTTGTTTGCCCACAACGCCACCCGCAGCCGGGTCGGTCAACCGTTAGCCGAACGGATGCGGCCGCAATCGCTGGCTGAGTTTGTGGGCCAGGCCCATCTGGTTGGCGCTGGGCGAATTTTGCATGACCTCACGCCTGGCCGCACGTTGCCATCGCTGATTCTGTGGGGCCCACCCGGCTGCGGCAAGACCACCTTGGCACGCTTGTGTGGCAATGCGCTGCGTACCGAACTCATCGCGCTGTCGGCGGTCGACAGTGGCGTCAAAGATGTGCGCGAAGCAGTGGCCAACGCGGCCGGCAAACGCGATCAGTACGGCAAAAAAACCCTGCTGTTTATCGACGAGATTCATCGATTTTCACGAGCCCAACAAGACGCGCTATTGCCGCATGTTGAAAACGGCA
>JAYWHS010000090.1:0-5861 GCA_043777635.1 Kofleriaceae bacterium
CCATTTTCGGTGACAAAAATGTTCGATGGCGTCACGTCACGGTGCACGATGTTAAGCACCGAGCCATCACGGTCTTTGAGCTCATGTGCGTAATGCAAAGCTTCGCAGGTTTGCGAAATCAGCCCGATCACCAGGCCCAACGGCATCGGCGTTTGCGCCTTCGACGCCCGCCGTAGCAGCGGCAGGATGGTCACCCCTTCGAGGTATTCCATCACGATATAGAGCTGTCCATCGGTTTCTTCGAGCTCGTACACTTGGCAGATGTTGGGGTGATTCATGCGCGAGGCGATGCGCGCTTCATCGATCAACATGCTGCGGAAACGCGGATCATTTGCCAAATGCGGCAAGATTTTTTTGACTACGTAAAGCTTTTCAAAGCCGGCCGCACCTTCAAGGCGAGCCAGGAAAATCTCGCCCATGCCGCCCGATGCCAACCGGGCAACTAGCTCATAGCGCCCTAGTTTTGTCGCCGGCGGTACTGAACTTGGGCCTGACACGCGTTGTTATTGTAGCAGAACAAAGGAAGCCGGCGGGTACTCGCGTCGTAACCTTTTGCGCGACCAAGTTCGCTACGCTGACCGACATCTCCGTACGTGGTTGCTAGGAGCTGCTCGTCGCTGTTGCCTTCGGTCGATGTTGCGTTTCGCAACGTCCGAGTCGCGCGGGGCCATCGGCCTGTGCGCAGACTAGCCTGGGCCTCCTTACCGCCTCGGCACGTACAGCTTCAACTCGACCCGACGATTTGCCAACCGACCACGCGGTGTTGCATTGTCCGCCACCGTTTCACTGCGCCCAGCGCCACGGGTTTCGACCCGAACCAGTGGAATGCCTCGCGCCAACAACGCTTGCCGGACCGACTCAGCGCGGGCCATCCCAAGATCTTCAGACAATGCATCAACATCGGAAGGGGCATCGGGATCCGGCGTGCCCAGTGGTGTCGCTTCGGTTTCATCGGTGTGACCGATCAGCACGATCCGAACGGTTGGATACTTGGTCAACAACGCGGCAATGCGATCCATCGAAGGCCCAGCGCTATCGCGAACTTCGGTTTCTTGCGCGCCGTAAATCAGCCCTTCCACCGTACCGACTACCGCTTCAACTTCGGTCGGCACAATATCGGGACAACCATCGTCGTCGGCAAAGCCATTGTACGATTCAGGCACAGAGCTACATTTATCGGCGATGTCGAGGACCGAGTCTAGGTCGTTGTCAATGTCGGGACAGCCATCGCGGTCCTCAAAGCCATCAGCATCTTCGGCTCGGTCGGGACACTTGTCATCCGCCCCGGCGATACCATCATTATCCGAATCAAGATTCACGGGCACGGTCAACTTAGTAGCGGCACGGCGGCGGCGCGCGGCTTCACCTAACCGAAACGACAGCCCAAAGCCAGCATCCCACTCCAACGTAAAGACCGGATCAACCCCTGGCATTAACGAACCGCGAAAATCGAAGCGAAGATCAAAGCCACGTTCGGTGGTGAACTCAATGCCACCACCGACATAGCCATCCCCGACGATACCGGAATCAAAAATGCCGCGCTTGGTCGATAACGCAACCGGCCCGCCGCCGCCAATCAACAAGAATGGTCGCACTTGTTTGCGCGGCATGAGTTCAAACCGGATATGCGCGCGCGGGGTCAGCCACAACACAGTCACATCGAACTTGTCGGTCTTGGTAGGGGAAAAAGCTAGCTCAAGTTCCGGAACAATGTACGGCACGATTGGTCGCGCGATGCGGAACCCGAAAACCACACCATTTTGCAGCATTGGATGTTCGGGCGCATCCGCTTTATAGCCCAGCAGGGAGTTATCAGAAAAACCACGCGCACCAAGCCAACCACCAACTTCGATCGGGTCAGCGTGCGCGCTGCCGATGGCCCCAACACCAACCACGAACGCCATCACGAGCCCACTGGACATCGCTAGGCCGGAGCGTTTGCCGCCTGGCTGTGACAGCTGGTCGTCGGGGTTGCCGCCATGCGGTACTTGGGTAGGGTCTACAGGTTCGCCGGGCACGCGATAGTCCTCGCTGATCCAACGGCCGAGATCAACTAGCTGGCAGCGTTCCTGACAAAATGGGTACGCTTTATTGTCGGCTTTGAGGGACGGGCCGTTACAGGTTGGGCACTTCATGTCTGATCAATTCCTAGGGCTCGGCATTTGGCATCGAGTAACGCCCGCGACACGCCGAGCCGCAGTGCCGCTTTATCTTTGTCCCACGCCGCCATCCGTAGCTCGGCAATGAGCGCGATAGTTTCGGCATGGGCTGCAACTTCAACCAGGGTTTTGCCTGGTTCACCGGCCGCGCCCGATGCAGCAGCGACGCGGGCGGAGACCATCGCACCCGTGAGTTCGCGAGCATTGCCACCCAGCACACGCATGCGTTCAATCTCATTTTCCAATTCGCGAATGTTGCCGGGCCAATGATAGGCACACAACAACGCGATGGCATCGTCGCTGATCACCGGCGGTGACAGCTCACCGCGATGGCTTTTGCGCGCAAAGTGACGCGCTAACTCAGGGATGTCGCCGACCCGCTCACGCAAAGGCGGCACGGTAATCTTGAGCACGTTGACACGAAAAAATAAGTCTTCGCGAAACTGCCGCTGGCTCACCATCTGCGCCAAGTCTTTGTGCGATGCCGCAATGATGCGGACATCGACCTTAACCGGCTTGACGCCGCCGACTGGGGTGAACGTGCCTTCTTGCAACACCCGCAACAGTTTCACTTGCAGCGCTGCCGACATATCGCCGATTTCGTCGAGGAAAAACGTGCCCTCGTCGGCCATCTCAAACAAGCCTTTTTGATCTTTCACAGCTCCGGTAAAGGAGCCCTTGACGTGACCAAACAACGCACTCTCAAGCAAGTTGTCGTTGAACGCCGAACAGTTTTGAACGACAAAGTTTTTTTTCGCACGCGGCCCGTGATAGTGCAGCGCGCGCGCGATCAACTCTTTGCCGGTGCCGCTCTCACCTTGAATGAGCACTGTGGCACTGGTCTTCACGACTTTTTCAAGCAACGCCGCCATCTGCTTGAGCGCCGGTGTTCGGCCAACAATTTCTGAAAATGGATGCACGGTTTTGGATTTATCAGCCTTTTCCGGCTTGGCCGCTGCTGCTGCATCGGCGCGATCGGCACTACGAGCCACGCTAATGGCAGCGCCGGTCGCATCAATGAGCGCACGCAATTGCCGCAGCTCACCGTCGGTGACTAGTGGTTGCGCGCTGCGGTGTTGCTGCCATTCCGCATCGGAAATCGCAAGTTCAGCGCCGGTCGGCGGACTCGTTGCATCATCAACGCGTAAGCCACAAACGTAGACCGTTTCGCCACCCGGCAGGGCCCCCGCGACCAGCGTCATTCCCGCGTGGCAGGTTGACACGACTGCCGCCCCGGCGGCCTTGCTGGCTTTCCCAGCACGACACACCGACGCTTCACAACGCGCGCCTTGGGCCACGGTACGCAGCAAATCACACAACCCGCCACGCGACGCCGGCGACATCTCCACGCAAACTCCATCGCCATCAGCCAACTCAATATCCAAGCCGCTCCAACGCCGCACGGTGCTACGAGCAAGCGCGGAACTAGGATCGGTACCAAACGTCGCGGTCATTCAAACGCTGAGTATACGCCAGCGTGATGTTGAAAAACGTGTTGCGCGGTTTTTTTGCGCATCAAGCAGCGCGCCAAACACCGGTTGGCCCGTCGATTGCGCGCCCTTCGGCCTGTAGCTTACCTAAGTGAGCTAACAACGACCGTTGCGCCAATGGCCACAACAACCTGGGCGTATCAGCATACGCTAGCGCTACCAAGTCGGCCGTCGTAGCCGGTTGCGAGCCGGCCAGCGCCGCCACGATCCGATTTTCCCGCATCAAACGATGCGCTCGATACTGTTGCAGCCGCTGCACGCCGTCGACGATAACCGGCCCGTGGGCGGGGTGCAGGCGGCTCGCCCCGAAGGCCTCAAGTTTTGCCAACGATGCCAAATAATCAACCATCGTGCCTTCATCGGGATCGATGAGGATTGTCCCGACACCGGCGACCATATCGCCAGCGATGATATCGAGCCCCTCGACGTCATCAAGCCCCTCGATCGCAAAGCACAGATGCCCACGCGCATGCCCAGGCGTCCAAATGGCGTGCACGGCAATGTCCGCAATCAAGAACCGCGCGCCGTCGTCGAGACATCGACTGACCTCGACCCGCTTGGCGACCAAGTCGCGGGTGCCACCATGGGCCCAAATGGGAGTTCCTTGCGCAGCCAGGTGAGCAGCGCCGCCAACGTGATCACCGTGATGATGGGTGAGCAGCACACAACGCAACGTGCGGCCTTGCGCTTGCTCCTGCGCTAACCAACGATCGAGCGCGGTTTGCTGATCTTGATACGGAGAGCCGGGATCGACCAAACAAATTTCACCTGGCCCATGGGTCGGGCCAATTACGTAACAGCCTGTGTGGGTAGCTGGAGGCAACGTAGGTGTGCGTAGTTCGACCCGACGCAGGGTGGAGCTCAGTTGGATGATTTCAATAGGTTGTTGTGCAACCGACGCCGTGACGGGCTGCGGCAAACTTGCACGAGCCGCAGCGTAGACCCGCGCCAATGAGGAATCATCGGTTTGCTCGTCGACATCAGGTGGAGAATCGTCGGAGTGCATAGATTCTTTCGCACCATGGTTCGGCGCATTTTTACGTGACGAGCGTGGATTGATCTCGTACTATTTATAGCAATACGAATGGTGAATGTAACTGCGAAGAAGATTCGAGAACACGGCGTTGACCGTGCTTCTGCTTCGCGCGTCTACACCGGTTACCTCATCAGCTATCCAATTGTTGGTCGCGGTATTGTTATTTTTCGTGACCCACATGGCCATCGCATGATTACCACTCCAGTCAAACGGGTATTGGGTGCGTCCGACGGCAACATGATCTACGTGGAAACCGAAAACAGCGTGTACCGTTTAGAATTTCACGGCGAGCCATTGTTTCCAATCCGATCCCTGGTGGACGCGCCGCTTAGCCCCGAGGCCAGCATAGAGCTGCCTCGCGCAGAATCAAACGACGCGCCAATCACACCCGAAGCTTAATCGCACGTAGCATCTCTGTGCGCTCAGTGTGCGCAGGCCCCAGTGACGCGATAGGCGACGATTGCCGGTAGTTACGGCGACATCAACGATACTTCTGTTGCCTCCACATCATTGCGAGCTGCCCAGGTTCGTGCATTAATGCGCGCAGGTCGAGCAACCGACCTATCTTCATGACGAGTTTGTTTCAAAAGCGATTGATTCTAGTGTGCGGCAAAGGCGGCGTCGGCCGCAGCACCGTTGCCGCTGCCATCGCAACCAACTGCGCCAAAGCCGGCCGCAACACGTTATTGTTCGAAACCAACGCGAATGATCGGTTTGGCGAATACTTCGGCAAACCGGCCGTCGGTACCAGCGTAGTGGCGCTAGCTCCGAACTTATCAGGAGTCAACACTACAGCGGCCGCAGCCCTCGAAGAATACGGTTTGATGATTCTGAAATTTCGCACCGCCTATGAAATGGTGTTCGAAAACCGCGTCACCAAAGCATTTCTGCGAGCGATTCCCGGCCTCGACGACTACGCCTTACTCGGCAAGGCCTGGTTCCACACCACCGAACAAAAGCGTGGCAAGCCAACCTGGGACACTGTGGTTTTTGACATGCCAGCGTCGGGCCACAGCCTATCCATGCTGCGCATTCCCAAAGTCATCGTGGAAACCGTGCCCGAAGGCCCCTTGACCCGTGATGCCCGCACCATCGGCGCGCTGCTTGCAGATCCTGAACGTACCGCCGCTGTAGTGGTCACCTTAGCCGAAGAAATGCCGGCCAATGAAGGTAAAG
>JAYWHS010000091.1:0-5858 GCA_043777635.1 Kofleriaceae bacterium
CCAGCGTGAAAATGCAAACCAATGTTGTTGGCTTGCGGCACCCCGGCACAGGCCTCGGTAAGTGATTCGGCGCCCACTGGGTAGCCAACAAACTTTGAATGCTCATCGCGATGCTGGGTAGGCAAAAGCCGAGGAGCATCGACGCCGTCGCGTTTCATGGTCATCCCTGAATGCTAGCTCATTGCTGGCTCAGGGCGAAGGTGCGACGGCGCGTGTTTTACGCAAACCGCTGGACCCTGTGCTCACCGGCAATGCCGACGACACGGGCCACCAAGCGCTTGAGCACGGCCGCTGCGTGGTCGGCTGCGACGTGAAAATCAGTGTCGCGCGCTTCAACGACATGCGTCCCGAATTTTCCAGTTGCTTCAATCGTACAGCGTTTATCTACGCCACCTTTAGGACCATTAACATCTTCAAACCGCACGGTCACGTGCTGCACTGCCCCACTAAATCGCGCTAACGCAAATTTGAGCCGCCGGTTAACGTAACTGGCCAACGCGTCTGATGCATCTGTTGCTCGCCATCGAACATCGACTTTCATCTCCGACCTCCTACTTGTTTCAACGAGCGTAAGTCGTTTCAAGAAAGACACAAGCAAGAAACGTCGATGCCATCAAACTAATGTAGTGCGCAACTTTGTGCGCAGCCGATCCAACGCGCGCAACATTGCGCAACATTGCGCAACATTCGGCAAACTGCGGCATCAACGTGCGGCCGCAGCCTACAGCGTAAAACGATCAGCCGCGACGTTGGTAATAAACCCACCCTGAGCCCACAGTTCGCCACTGTCGAGATTCATCGCGATGGCCCCACAGGTCGCCGCACCGTGCGGCGCTTCGGGCGTGGCTAAGTTGGTTGACACACTGCGTGGCCAGCCATCTTGCGAACCCATGCGGCGCCATGCATCGGCGAGGTCAGCGACATCGGCGCGGGCCAAGTCGCGAGTTAACCAACTGTAGCGATCAAATGTCGTCGACGTCGGCGGCACTTTGGAATGCGCTGCGATATCTGCATCGAGGCAGTGATTGGTATGGCAATACTGGGTCGACGCCGACGCCGCAGCGGCGTGGCTGGTGTAGATCCGTTTGCGCCGCGTACCTGAGGTTTCGATGGCAAACGCATCGCTGCGATCGGCAGCAAAATAGTGATGCCCCGATCCAATCGGGCTGCGTTCAATAACGTCGCGTGCAGCGACGGCCGTGCGTTCACGCAACGCTTTGCGCACCATCGCCGGCCAAACAATACCCAAGGTAGCATCGGTCGAGAACAAATTATTGATCGCTACACCAACGCGCGCGCTGTTCATGCCGGCCATTCCCAAGCAACCGGTAACCGTGAGCAGCCGCATGGCAGGTCCCGTCGCGGTCTCCGGTACGCCCAAAACCATCACATACGGTATCGCCGTAGCATGCATGTCCCAGGTTTGCGCCAAGATGCGGCCCGACGGGGATTGCGCCCAAATCACCGAGCAGCCATCGCCTTGCGCTGATTCGGCAGCGCCTGCTGCAGTGCCCGTACCATCAACACCTGCGAAAAAATTCGGGGCATCGGCAACTGGCGCTGGTCGCCACTTGCTTGAATCAGGCGAAAGATCGCGCAGGTCGGTATAGTGATTGGCAACTACAATTTCTTCAGGCGAAACGCCTGCACCTTCGGCAGTGCCAAGCACTTCTTGATACAGGGCGTCATCGTACGCGGCTAACACCGGCAAATGCGCATGAGCTGCGACCAACACCGCCGCACGATCGGCAAAGCCGCCAATCCGCGTGCACAAATACACCCGAATCGCACACAGCGATTGCACTTCGCCGCGAAAGCTTTCGCCATGAATCTGGCCCCACTGGCGCGGCGATTTGTCGGCCGGCAAATCTAAGGTGCGCATTACAGGATCTCTCGTAACGCAGCGGTAAACGCCGACGCCGCCGTGGCCGACTGATCAAGCGCCGGCATAATTGCCAAGCCATCGCCAGGATAACGCCGCACTGGTAAGCCGCGTTCGGCCAACGCAGTGGCCAACGCAGTGGCCCGCGCGCCAGCCGAAATCACCCTATATGCGCCAAGCCCGGCAGTCGCTAAACCGTGGCTGTTGGCAACCGCCATCGCGTCGTCCCATGCTGCCGCTGCGACATCAACATGGCGGGCCGCACGCAGTTGGTGATGCTGCCGAATCAACGACAACTCGTCGCCATCCCATGTGGAAACCAACGCCAGCGGCGACGCCACGAACCAACGTGGCAAACAATGGAGATAGCCGGTTTGGCCACCGCCCCACCACAACATGACATCAGGAATTAGGCCGCGCGCCATCGAAGCAAACGGCCCAAGGCCGGAACGATATGTTGCCGTGGCATTTTCGACGGCAATCAGTGGCAAATCCAATTCTTTGCGCAGCGCACCTAACGCTGCCAAAAATTCTTCTGACAACACCCAGCCGGTGCGTTCTTGCACTAACTCGTACACCAAGCCGAAGCATCGGGCGCCGCCGCCCGCCGCCGCCACAACCTCGCGAATTGCGGTGATGGTTGCCGCGGTACCGACGACAGCAGGATGTGGCACCCGTGGCCATGCGAAGTGGCCCGGCCCACCGTTGTGCAAGCGAGGATCCGACAATGACCGCGTGGTTGCGATGGTGTGGCCATAGTAGCCGCCGGCAAAACCGATCGCGACTTGTGCGGTTTTGCGTGTGTAGCGAATAAGTCGCAGGGCTTTGTCTACCGATTCGTCGCGACTCGACGTCAGGTACATATGCGGCAACTCCGGTGCCAACGCAGCGATCCATTCCATCGCTCGCACCGTCGCTGTCGTGGTGTAATTCATCAACGTGAGCTTATTGACCGCAGGGCCATACAGCAGGCCTTTTTGCTCCAACTCGCGCAACGATGCTGGCCCATTGGCAAATGGCTTGGTCAACCCCGATGCCAAATTGAAGGCCACCGGTACATCTGCTTGGCTATGCGCGGCGCGCCGGTTTTCAACTTCATGACGCACCACGGGGTCGGGAATCATCGGCCCCAGTGGAATGCGATAGTAGATTGCTTGGCCTTCTGGATCTTCATACTGGCCGGTGAGCACCGACACCACATGCGCGCCGAACACGCGATTGAGGTGGGTCATTTGCGCCGTGCGGCCAACCCGATTGCGACCAGTCACATAGCGATAACGTGGCGCGCCATCGCTGCGTTTACGTGACGCAGCGTCGCGCAACTGCATTTCTTTCATCCGGCGACCAATGCCTGAGCTTTGATAGCCTGGGGCTACCGTGATCGACACCGAATACATGGTGTTGCCTTTGCCCAACATCAAATCGTCGTCACAACCTTCGACATCGCCGGAGTGTTCGAGCGGCGCGCCGATGCCAAAGCCGACCAATTGCGGTAGCGATCCAGTGCCGCTTGGCCCCGGCACTTCGGCCACCACAAAGCTGCCTTCTGGATCTTCAAGGGCTGCGCGAATTTCCGCTGGCGGCGTGCGTCGCGCTGGTTCGTACACTTGATATTCGATGTCCAAAATTGCCGGCAACAACGCCATGGCTTCGGTGTGCGGCACTTGGCGAAACGAAACCGTGGGCCCCGCTGGTGCTGGTGTCGCCGACGGCGGCGCGGTGCCAAGCATGGCAACCGAAACATCGTCCCACGCCGGCGGTTTGCGATCTGGGTTGGCATCGAGCCACGATAACGAACGGCGAATCGCATCGAACAACATGTCGATTTCGCGTGCCAAAAAGCTATCCGACAAACGGTAGCGTGCGGTCCGCGTACCAGCCGCAAATACAATTGCGCCGCGCCAAAAACGCTGGCCCAAAAACGCATCCAGCAACCCGGCGGTTGGCAAATCAAATGCAAAGGCATACCCGCACGCGCGCGGATGTTGCACAAAGTGCGGATACGATTTGGCTAGCTGCGCTAACCGTGGTTGCACTAGTTTTTCGATCCGACCAGCGTTGTGGCCCGACGACATCATGTCAGCGTGGATGCGACCGCGCACCAACGACGCATTGTGTGCAGGCGCCGGTTCCGGGTCGGCAAACCGGCTCATTACGACGCCGACTTGAGCCCGCTTCGCAAACACCACGGCATCAGGATAATCTGGTTGGCCACGGCCTGACAGCAAGCGGAATTTCGAGTGCCACGCAAACGGGCCGCCAAGACCAAAACCGACCTGCACTTCGTCGAAAATTAAAAATGTCTGATGAAAGCGCGTGAGCAAACGCAACGCCCGAAAAAACCGCTCGGTGGCATAACGATCGCCACCTTCCGACTGCATCGGTTCAATCGTGGTGCAAAAATATTCACCCGTTGCCAACGCTTCGTGCACCGCCGCTAGCGCCAGGACTTCGGCTTTGAGTAAAGCGTCTTCACCGGCTTTGCCGAACCGTTCAAGCAAATCCGACAAATCACCATTGGCTGCCGCAGCGTAATAACCGGCTGGTGCTGCGGGTTCATCGTTGGGCGTGTTCCACACGGGGAACGGTGCAAACGTACATTGATAGCCTTCGATTTCGTACGGAGTGCGCTTGGCTGGACTATGGGTGGCATGCAACGCCAACAGCGTGCGGCCGTGAAAACTACCGTCGAAGGCCAATACTTTGGTGGCATGCGGACGTGAACAATTGATACGACACAGCGCCATCGCTTTTTCATTGGCTTCAGCCCCGGATGCCACAAACGTGACGTGCGGCAACCCCGGCACCAACTGCCGCAAGGTGTTGGCGTAATCAGCCGCGGCCCACGATTCGTCGATCGAGGTGTCGTCATTTTCGACCAAGGTATTGGCAAACTCACCCTCGGTGTAGGCTTTCACCACGGGATCCTCGGCGAAACCACCACAGACCGTAGCGGTTTGCGCCATGCTATCGAGCACCGCCATCGGTTCGGCGTCGATCGAAACCATCCACGGCCCAGCGGAGCGCAAGTGATCGAACACCGGTGGTTTTTTCTCTTTGGGTACGCGATCACCAGCGTACAAGCGCGCCAACCAGGCTTCGCTCTCCGGCATTTTGCCGCCGACCGGTTTATGGATCGACATGGGGCGTGGATTATCAACGAGATTGCGCAGTGATTCGCAGGCCTCTTCGCCTTGATGCTGCGCCTCTAAGCGATCGAGATCCGGTGGTGGTAAAAATGCAGCAAGGTGGGCGTGGGGGGTTACCGCACCAAGAACATTTTCTAATACGGCGACCGGCGAAACCACATTGCGATGCGCCCACGCTCCAGCAGGCCGATAGTTGCCACTTTTACCGACGCCACCGAACGGCAATTTTGGCGAGGCCAAATTGGTGGATCGATTGCGATTTAAGATGCCGGATTGGGTAGCGCGTGCGAACGCTTCAAACCGTGTGGGCGATGCGGTGAACACCGCATTGGCGAACCCATAAGGACTTTGTTGCAGGATCGCAATCGCTTCTTCGTCAGAATCAACTACTTCGACGCAAAGGTCGGGGCCAAAAACTTCAACGTCGGTGTAACCGGCAATGTGATGCA
The DNA here is from genome assembly GCA_043777635.1 of Kofleriaceae bacterium. Classification (GTDB taxonomy): domain Bacteria; phylum Myxococcota_A; class Polyangia; order Haliangiales; family Haliangiaceae; genus JABFXX01. The sequence goes on from JAYWHS010000091.1 coordinate 5,481, forward strand.
CACCCGCCGGCAACCGATGTAACGATGCAGTGCGAAAGCACCCTCCAGGCAACCGTTCACCAGCCACGACAGCTTCGGCACCGCCAGCTTTGGCTGCGGCTAACGCGGTTTCAAACTTGGCAACTGCGGCTTGGTTGGCCATGGGGCCAGCAAACACCGACGCATCTTCGGGTTGGCCAAAACGCAGGGAGGCAACCGCTTTTTTCATCGCGGTGATGAAACGGTCGGCGATTTTTTTATGAACCAACACCCGATCGGTGCCGGTGCAGCGCTGGCCGGCCGACAAGTAGCCGCCGACTACCACTTCATGCACTGCTTGCCGCAACGAACAATCGTCGAGGACAACACACATATTTTTGCCGCCCATTTCGAGCGCAA
>JAYWHS010000092.1:0-1765 GCA_043777635.1 Kofleriaceae bacterium
CCGGCCATTATATCGGCCGCCGTCACCTTGGCGCTTGCCGTAGTTGGCAATTTCATCGCAATCCCGATGGCCTCGTCAGGTGCGGGCGTGTTGTTGGTGGCAGCGTCGGTGACCGGCGCGGCCATGCTTGCAGGTGCGGTCATTTCGGGTGTTATTCTGAAGCGTCGATTGGGCGCGTTTTTGCCGTTGCTGAGCATTGCGCGTATTGTCGGTGCAATGGCGGTAGCGATGGCAGTTGGCCGATTGTTGCCTTTGCACGGCAGACTCATGACCCTTATCGAAGCCGGCATTGTTGGTGCCGTGTTTTTGGCAGTGCTCATTGGATCTGGCGAACTTGGCAAACGCGACTTGGCGGCGATCGCGCAGGTGCGGAAGAAACGCGCAACCGGAGGAGGCGAAGTATGAACAAAGCAGGGTTTAGTAGATCGTTGGCGTTACGGCTATTGTTGGCGACAGGATGCGCAGCGGCGTTTTCGCTTGGCTGCGGTGGGGTGCCAAAATCCGGCGAAACTCTCATGGAATCAGTGCAGACCTACAACGAAGGTGTGCGTTGGGAGCGATTTGCGGCCGCCGCATCGCGCCTACCCGCTGCTCAGCGAATGGCGTTTATCGACGCTGCGGACGCGCGGTCAAAGGACCTCAAAGTCACGGATTATGAAGTAGTCCGGGTGGCGTCGATGTCGGATAAAATCGCCAAAGTTCAAGTCCGACTAAGCTGGTACCGCGAAACTGAAGGCACGTTGCGTGAGACTCACGCCGTGCAGACCTGGAGACGGTCGGGCAAAGTGTGGGTGCTACAAGGCCAAGCACGGCTGCGCGGTCCCGAAATGCCTGGCGTTGACGAGGCCGATGCCGCAGACGGGGCGCTGTTGATGGATCCCGTTGCCACTAAGCATTCGGCGCTATAAACAGCGATCGTCGCAGCACTTGGAGCACAGGAAAGTATAATATAGCGCGGTGTCGCAGAGCGACTTCGTAAGTCGAGGCAGTCAATTGGTTGCCGCAGGTCAGTTTCAGGAGGCAGTGAAAGTCTGCCGCTTGGGCCTATTGGGTCGGCCAACGACGGTCGAAGGGCGCATTGTCCTGGGCCGGGCGCTCTTGGCGTTGGCCCGCTTCGATGAAGTGTTGGCCGAAATGCGGGTTGCCCTTGAGCTTGATCCCTCGGCGATTGCAGCCCATGTGTTGCGTGGCGAAGCACTGTTGGGCAAACAAGACCCAGGCGGTGCTATCGCGCCATTGCGCCAAGCACTTGCGTTATCGCCCGGCGACGGTGCAATTAGTCGGTTGGTCCGCGCCGCCGAAATCGCGCAAGAGCGCAACGATGGGCGGCCGAGCAAAGAATCAATTGGGTATGTTGATTTGGGCCAAAATCTCGGTGGTCATTATCCAAAGAGCGATTCAGACATGCGGACCGCACCGTTTGACCGCGAATCCGGCACGTTGCCCCGTCGACCCGCAGGCCAGGCGGCGCAGCAGCCATCGCGCAACGCTGGTACCGTCGAAGTAGATCCTGAACTCGAAGGCATCGAACTCGACGATGATGATATTGTTGAAGCACCCGCACCGGCCCCCGGCCGAGCTGCGATCGTAGCTCGCAATGTAATGATGTCGGCCAGCCAACAGCTGGCGGTAAAAAAAGAAGTAACCGTTGCGCTTTCCCTCGACGAAATGGTCGAAATGGAGCCCGATGTGCCGGTCCCCGGGCCGGCGGCGGCGAGGGCCAAAATGGGCAAAAGCGCGGTTCGTCAGGCGGTCGGAATGTCGG
>JAYWHS010000093.1:0-1764 GCA_043777635.1 Kofleriaceae bacterium
TTGGTAGCAACTCCAGCCTGGGTCGGGTCGATAGGCGCGCACACCCCGACACTGGAGAATGTATGAAAAAACAAATGATGCCTTGGGCCGTTTTGCTCGTTGCGGCGCCGCTGTGGTTGTTGAGTAACGCTTGCACCAAAGACAATCCGATTTACTGCGATGATTCAGGCGCATGTCCCGATGGCACGGCATGTGCGATCGATAAAAATGTATGCTCCGATGATTCGTTCACGTTGGACCGCGCGCAATTTTTCGACGACGGTTTGCGGATGTGGTCAATCACAAGCAACCCCATCCTGACGGGCACCACCGATAAAACCTCAGCCATCATTCAAGTGCTGCGTGGTGACCAAATCATCGCCACACCAGCCGTGATCGACGGCAATGGCGTGTGGTCATTGCAATTGCCCGTGGGCACGATTGTCGACGGCGACACTGAACTCAAGATTCACTTAGTCGGCCAAGAAGGCACGTTAGAATTCTCCTACAAGTTTGCCCTCGACGACAAGCCACCAACGCTTGCGATCGTACCTTCCTCGGTTGCCGACGAAAGCAAAGATGTTGTGACATTCAACGACGTCGGTGAACCAGCCCATGTGCATCAAAACTTCCCGGTGGTCCTCGACGGAGCGCACTGCGCATCGATCGTAAAGTATGGCTACCTATTCGATACCGCAGCACCGATGTACGGCACCGAAGACCAGCGCAATCTCATGGCGTGGAAGCTGCAGCTCGGTGTCAAAGTTGCACTTGATGAAACCAAGTCGCGATATCGGACGGTAAAAATCGGTACCGGAACGCAAATTGACTGGTCCCCGTTTGAAGCGATCAAAACTGCCGACGGCTACACGGTCACCACGCCAATCATGCGCGACACCGGCCCCAACATGGGCGAAAACGGCGACTTCACCGTCGAGTGGGAAGTATATGACTGGGCCGGCCGCATGATCAACGGTCAAGGTTGTTGGCAGCAAACGCTGTTAGCCGCACCGCTGCGCGCGGCCAACCCAGTGCTATCGCGAGCGGCACCCAAAGGCATCGGCAGTTGGTTACTTGCCAACGTGCCACCGCTGTCAATGCTCATCAATGGTGCGAAGCCGATGGATGTCTTCGAAACCGTCGTCACCAACGCTACCGCCGAAGATGTCGTAGTTAAGGCGGCCTTGGTTGTGCCGATCACACGGCTGACCCGCGGCGTGACGATTACAAATTCGCGGGCAATAGCTGGCGATGGAGATCCGGACGGCACCGATTGTAATCAGCCAAACGCCAGCGATTACTGTCGCACTGACAGCACGCCTACCAGTAGCCTCACGACAAACACATTTGATATCGCAACAGCGTGGCGCATCGAAGTCCAAGATACCGCCGGGCAAACACTCTCAGGTTGTAGCGATATCGCCGAGGTGCAATGCCTTTTGCCTAAGCGCGGCGTCGGCGAACAACCCAAAAGCTATCGCATGGTAGCGACGTTGTTGGCACTTCCGCAACTGCCAGCGTGGGCCGGGCCAACCGCTGAACGTCCAGGCTTCCAGGGCCATCTGGCGGGTTACACCGGGCCAACCCCAACGCCTTTCGTGCGCTGCAAAACCTTTGAAGTCACGCCTGTTGGAAACACCGGACGCTTCAATAAGTTTTGCATAGTTTCACTAAACTGGACTCAGCACACATTGCTGCAACGCGTCTTGTTACAAGTGGGCTCGCCACCGAACATCGACGCACAATTGGGCGGTGCAGGCTTCTCCGTCCGCACCGGTCAAACCG
>JAYWHS010000094.1:0-5855 GCA_043777635.1 Kofleriaceae bacterium
GTAACCATAAATTCTTCGTGGCCGTGTACCGCGCGGCGCTCGCGAATGCACAACGTGAACTCGCCATCCGGGCTAGGGCCTTGCACGCGAACTTCGGTGGCAGGCAGCGGCTCTTGCAGCGTAGCCTGCGCCGTCGCAACTTGATCGACGCGATCAATTGCCGAGAATACCGAAGCAAAACCGGCACGCCAGTCGGTCGTGCTCGGGTCGTTGGGTTTGCGACCATCGGTCAACGTGAAGATCTTCGCGAGCAACACCAATGGTGTAGGTTCAGCGTCGCGAATATACATCAAACTCATTGCCAAAAAACCTTGGCCTTCGCGGCCATCTTCGACTACGCGCCAAGCCTTGCCGCCGGGGGCCTGAGCGATGCGAACGGCGCCGTCGAAGGCTTGATGTTCTTTAAACTTAGGAACTTTGATCAGCGCTGGGGTGGCGTCCGGCGCAGCAGGACCTTGCGCTCCAGCCGGCGCCACGACAGACTCGCCTGGAGCCACCACAGCAGGGTCCACGTTAGGCTTGTCGTCGGTGTGTGCGGCTGACGGGCCTTTGTCCTTACCCAACAAGCGTGAGAAAAAAGACATACGTGATTGTGACGGTCAGCGCCGCACGGAGGCAAGTGGTGGTGCCAGCTAACAGCACAGCCTGGCGCCAGCGTTTCAGCCGTACGCATAGCTCCGAAGTAAATTCGACATCGACCTCGTCGCGAGTCATGATTGATTTATGAAACCTTCACGTATCGTCGCTGCGATCTTCTTGTGTGCCGCAGCTTGTGGTTCAACGTCCTCGAAAAGTGGCGCCGGCAGTAGCAGCCCCTCCGGCAGCGCCGCCGCCAACGTTGGGTCGGGCAGCAATGCCGCTGTAACGGCCAGTGCTACGAGCTTAGACGGCAACTGGCATGTCGTCAGCGTCGGCGATGACCAAGGCAAGTTGCTAGCTACCGTCGGCGACAAAAAAACTACGCTTAACTTCGCCAGGGGACACGTCTCCGGCAGCGCGGGCTGCAACAACATTCACGGCACGATGACGCAAACCGATAGCACCGTGGCGTGGCGCAATGTTGGCATCACCGAGATGGCTTGTCCTGATAAGGCCATCATGCAACAAGAAGGCGCGTACTGGCGTGCCATCAATGCTAGCGCCACATTCAAAATCGTCGACGGCACGTTGGAGTTCCGTAATCAGGCTGGCACCGTATCATTGACCGCTGTCAAAGCGCCGTAGTCTTACATGTAACGCCCAATCGCCGGCAACGCGGTGACTACCGCCGCAAAATGGCAGGCCGCACCGACGATAACTAACGCGTGAAAAATTTCGTGGTAGCCAAACGTGCGCGGCCACGGATCGGGTCGACGCACCGCATAGATTACGGCACCGATCGAATACGCCAAACCGCCGGCAACCATCCAAATCACCACCCAGGTGCTGGTCACGTCGCGAATCGCTGGGAAATACAAAATTGCTAACCAGCCCATCGCGAGGGCCAATGCTGCGACCAACCACTTGGGCGCTTTGACCCAAAACAATGCGCGCAAAATACCCAGCACTGCGCCGATCCACGCCACCGTGAGCATGCGATTTGCCGACGCTGCGGGCAAGGTCAGCGCCATCGGCGTATAGGTGCCGGCAATCAGCACAAAAATCGCCGAGTGGTCGAGCCGGCGCATCCGCGCGCGAGCGATTACGGACCAGGTTGGCCGGTGATACAGCGCACTAATGCCAAACAAGGTAGCGACACTGGCGATGTAAATCGCCGTCGAGATGCGTGCGGTAGGATTGGGCGCGCGCAACACCAGGACTATGCCGGCGACCAGTGTCACCACGAACGCTATCTGATGCGACACCCCGCGTAGCAACGGTTTGACGCGCGACGATTGCGTGACACCGTTGCGACTCGCGCTGCGGTTATGTGGCGATGTACTTGCACGGGCCATTGCATTGGCGTACCGCGTTCGGTGCGCGCAAGCCAACGGTGGCGGCGCTACAGGCGACAACGTGACCCAACGTGACGCAACTGTGATGCAACCATGATGCACGCAGCGTCAATCACTGGCGAGGTCGCGAATGTCGTAGGGCTGCGCTGTGAATGTTGGCGCGTGGTCCCCTTTGTCAGCGCACCACCCAGTACGATGCACCCATGGCAGATGTTCCATTCACGACTCTGCGCGATCGCATCGATGCGGTGGATCGTAAGATCATTGGGTTGCTCGCCGAGCGATTAGAAATCGTCGAGCACGTTGCCGCTGCGAAACTCGCGAATGCCAGCCCGTTTCGCGATCGTGAACGCGAAGAACAACTGGTGTTGCGCCTGCGTAGCCACGCCACCGCGGCCGGCCTTGATCCGCATCACATCGAAGGCTTGTATCGCATCATCATGGATATGTCGGTGGCGCATCAAGAAGCGATCGTACGTCGACGCACCGATGCTCCATTGCGCATCGCGTACCAAGGCGTCGAAGGCAGCTACAGCCATCTCGCAGCGCAACTGCGGTATGCCGGTCGCGAAGGAGGAGCGTTGCTTGCGGGTCATGAGTCGTTTCGATCTGCTGCCAACACGGTGCTTGATGGCAGTGCGGACGTAGCGCTGTTGCCAATCGAAAACACTACCGCCGGTAGCATCAATGAAACCTATGACTTGCTCGCTGGTGGAGCGCTGCACATCACCGGTGAAGTGGTGCGCGCGATCGAGCACTGCTTGTTGGCACTGCCTGGTGTTGCCGTCGAACAACTGCGTACGGTGATCTCGCATCCGCAGGCGTTGGCGCAATGTCACGATTTTTTCATGCGCCATCCGCACCTCACTGCGCGACCTGAGTTCGACACCGCCGGTGCAGCGCAACGCGTGCGCGATGGAAGCGATCCAAGTTTCGGCGCGATCGCCAGTGCGGCGGCAGCGACCCGTTACGGACTGACGGTGTTGGCAACCGGTATTCAATCTGCAGCTGGAAATTCGACCCGCTTCGTCGAAGTTTCGCTGCGCCCTGCCCCGATTGCCGAAGGTGAAGAGGTGAAAACCTCGTTGGTGTTCGTATTGGCCGAGCGGCCTGGTGCGTTGAGCGAGGTCCTGAGTCACTTTGCCCGACGTAATTTGTCACTCACCAAAATCGAATCGCGCCCGATTCCAGCCGCGCCGTTTACCTACCGCTTCTACGCTGACGTGCTGGGCCACGCGGCAAGCGCTGCATTTATCGCCGCCCTCCATGGGTTACGTGACCTCACCACAGAGCTACATGTGTTGGGTACGTATCCGGTCGCGGCATAGGTTCGCCAGCGGCGCGCCTGCAGGATCGCGGCCCTGCCCGGACTTGACACGACTATTGAGTTGTTGCATATTTAACCTGTTGGTTATTTAGCCAACATGACAAATAACGATGACCAGAAACCTCAACACCGACCAACTCAGCGCCACGTTCGCTGCGTTAGCCGACCCAACCCGGCGGGCTATGCTGGCGCGGCTGGCCAAAGGTGAAGCCTCGGTCAATGAACTCGCAGCGCCATTTGCCATGAGTCTGCCGGCGGTCTCGAAACACATCAAGGTGCTGGAAAAAGCCGGGCTCATAACCAAAAGCCGCGATGCTCAATGGCGCCCATGTCGTATCGACGGAGCGCAGCTCAAGCCCGCCCTCGACTGGCTGGCGCAGTACAAACAATTTTGGGAAGCCCGGCTCGATCGCCTCGATTCACTTCTCCTTACCCTTACCAAAAAAACACCTCGCACTCGCACCACATCAAGGAAACGAAAATGACCACTACTGCAAACGATCTGCCGCTCCACTTTAACCCCACCCTCGATCTGTCGTTCGAACGCATCGTCGATGTACCCAAAGAATTGGTGTGGCGCGCCTGGACCGAGCCCGCGCTGCTCAAACAATGGTTTTGCCCGCTGCCGTGGAAAACTATCGAAGCAGAGGTTGACCTGCGTCCCGGCGGTGCGTTTCACACCACGATGCAGTCGCCCGAAGGCGAGCGATTCCCTAGCGTCGGGTGTTATCTCGAAGTCATCCCCAACGCAAAACTGGTGTGGACCAACGGCCTATTACCCGGCTATCGCCCACTCAAACCCAAAGCGCCGGCCGCCGAAGGCTCGGTGGATTTCGCCTTTACCGGCATCATCACGATGGTTGATCACAACGGCGGCACCAAATACCGCGCGACCGTGATTCACTCCAATGAAGCCGACTGCCTGCAACATGCCGCGATGGGTTTTGAATCCGGCTGGGGCGCTGCACTCGATCAGCTGGTCGCCATGGTCAAACGCGGCATCTAAAAGTTTATCGTCGCCGTAACTGTATGCGTGACCGTGCCAGCGAATTCGGTCAGCACCACGCCGGTTAGCGTCACAGCTTTGCCTGTGCCTGCGGCTGTGCCAGCTGCGCCATCGCGACTAACAACGCCAGGGCCGGTTGGGCCACCCGACAAAGGGCTAAAGCCAACCACAATAGTTGCACCATCAGGATGGCTTGAACCCACGCCTTCGATCACTGTCAGTTTTTGCGCCCTACGCGCGCTGACTTCATCTTTAAACGTAACTTGCACAAAACCAAAATTGTCGTTCTGACAAAGCACCGAAAATTCTTTGGTCGCTGGAAATAGCTGCGTGGTTACATTGCACGTTTGAGTTTGGCCATCAACCGTCAAGCTGCCGGTCTTAGCGCTATCGCTGTTGGATCTGGCGGCATCACCTTTTTTCGAGCCACAGCCGACGGCACCAAGACCAAGTAAAATGGACAACGTAATAACGGGTGCGCAACGAAAGCTCAAGATGTGCATTGGGTTCAAATACCATGCTACCGCTGCGCATGCCATCGCAAGCGCTCGACCTCACTGCACAAGCCGCAACCGCTACGCCGAGCAAAGCGCGGGCACTATTTACCAAGCGCCTCAAACAAGTCGCAACGCTGCGGCAAAAGATCGTCAAGACCCAACTATTGCTCGACCACGTCTTGGCTGATTTCCATCGCGACGCCGTCCCGATACTGCAAAAACTGGCGACCCACCGCGTTGAATTCACCGCGTCGCTGCACCGCCATTCACAAAGCCCAATCAAATTGAGCAAATTTCAGCTCGAAAAATTGCGGCTGGTGATTCACCATCAACTCAACGAAGCCTGCAACGCGATGCCAGAACCATCCGATGCACTCAAAGCACTATTTCACGAGATCGAAGGTGTAACCCTCGACCAGTTCAACAAAGACATGGAGCAAGTCGAGTTTGAACAGTTCAAAGACAACATGTCAGCCCAATTCAACGCGATGGGCGTGGAGATAGATCTTGATGACATTGCGCTCGAAGGTTCGCAGGCGGAGATCCTTGCCAAGATTGCGGAGCGCGTGCAGACCCAAGCAGCCGAGCAGCACGCTGCGCATCAAGCCGAGCCAACACCAAAGAAGCTCAGCAAAAAACAACTGGACAAGCAAGCGCAACTCGAAGCGGCACAAGCCGTACGCAACCAGACCTTAGCTGCCTTGTACAAGCGCCTGGCGTTGGTACTGCATCCTGATCTTGAACAAGATCCCACGCGCAAGCTGCACAAAGAAGAGCTAATGAAGCAGCTCACCGCTGCCAAAGAAAAAGCCGATTTACATACCCTCCTGCGCCTTGAAGTCGAGTGGCTGGCCGGCCTCGAAGGCGACGCTGCCGACAAAGCTGCCGATGCCAAACTAAACATCTACAACGAAGCGCTCAAAGCCCAAATCGACGAACTGAATTTTGAATGTGGAGCATTGCAACACCAGCCGCGCTACTTGCCGCTGTTACAGATTTTCAGTGAACACGTTCAGCTCAGCAAAGTCCGCATCCCGGACTATGTCATGTCCATTCAAGGCGAACTCTACGCCATCGTCACCAGCATCGCC
>JAYWHS010000095.1:0-1763 GCA_043777635.1 Kofleriaceae bacterium
AGGCTCGCCAAACAAACCGCGTGCCGCCAAGCGCGCGGATCGCAAGTTTCGCGAAGGCGAACGCGCCAAGCCCAAGTCGCGCCGCGCGATCAAAGCCGCAAAAGACGCCAAAGCCACCAAAGCTCCTCGCAGCGCAGAGTAGTCGAGGGGCCGCGTCTGCGCGTTTGCCGAGATCGATCCGATCCAAATGCGATGTTGTGGGTACCGATTCGGCAAATCGTCCAGTTACAGGCTTTGGCCGCCAGCCGACGTTGGACCTACGGCTTGGAGTCGAGCATTGTTGTTTTTATGGAACAACCCACGCATTGCCTTGGTGGCAGATGGCTGTTTTTCAATCCGTAAGTTTACTTAAGTAATTGATTTTGTAGTGATTTAAGGTATCGAGATGGCGAGCATTCCTGGTTCGACATTGTTGACGAACAGCGCTCGTGGGGCCGCTGAATCGCCTTCGTTCTGGAACCTGAAAGATTTCTATCTACCTGATCTGTATCAAGTAATCGGGGCCAAATGATTGCGAACGGGTCTTGGCAAACGCACCGACTACGACCAAGTTGCTAGCAAGTTGCAGGATTTCTTGGTGCTCGTGTGGTTTAGCATCGTTATTGGACAACTTGACGCGCACCAAATCCAAATGAAAACACTATTGATTTATAATACTTGGACGATGTCAGGGCGTTTGGCCTGAGACTTGGCGGTGGCGACAGCGGAGAGTTCGGCCAAGACGCAAAGTCCAAGTACCAGTCCGTACTTGAACTTCATGCTGACCTGACAACTCAGCTGGTCATGCGGTTGCCATGGTTTGTTCGCGTTTTGCGATCTACCGCACGCTTGCGGCTACGAAAAAAACCTTGCGACGACACAACTTGCGGCTCGTCGCTGGCCAGTGTTACAACTTGCCGCATCACAATCTGGGTGGGGGGCTACGCCTTTCACTATTTGGAACGGCTGGGAGAAATCTGCATGCGCGCAACGACTCAATCCAACCTCAAGACGGCTACCACAACTGCATTGTTTGCTGCTGTGTTGCTTGTAACTTCGATGACAGTCGGCGAGTCCGCTGCGGGCACCACACCAGATGCAGCAGCGCCGAAGACGACGCCGGCTGTAACGCCAGCGGCGGCTCCAAAAGCGCCAGCACCAGCGACGACGCCCGCAGCGACGACGCCCACAGCGACGACGCCGGCAGCGACGACACCCGCGACGCCAGGATCAGCTCCGGCCGTCGGCGCACCTGCGGCAGTCGACCCAGCGAACGTCGCTCCTGAAGCAATGCCAGATCCAGTCCGCATTCGCCGTTTAGAGCAACGTGTACAAGCGCTCAAAGAACGCGCGTGGCGAGCCAAAGCCCGCGTCGGTATGTTGAAAGAATCCGTGCTCGGCGGCGGTATCGGCGCGCAGGCGTTGGTCATGCACAGCAACGATATGGGCAGCTCGTTTCGCTTGGTGAAATTGGTTTATTCGCTCGACGGCACCCAGGTATTCGCGCGCACCGACGACACCGCTGAAAGCTTGTACAAGTCGAAAAAATTCGACATTTACGCTGGGCCGATCACGCCCGGTTCGCACAGCGTGAGTGTACTCGCTGTGTATCGCGGCAACGGTTACGGCGTTTTTAAGTACCTCAACAAATACACCTTCCAAGTGCGTTCATCGCACACGTTTAATGCAGGCGAAGGCCGCACCACCAAGCTCGAAGCTTCGGGCTACGAAAAAGGTGGCGCTACCACGCCACTCGAAAAACGCCCAGCCATCGATTTCAAAGT
>JAYWHS010000096.1:0-1763 GCA_043777635.1 Kofleriaceae bacterium
CGGCAAGACCGAGTTTGTATTCAAAGTTTTTGAGCAACAACTCGTTACTGACCAAACCTTACCGTCGGTGTTGGTCAGCATCCGCAGTACCGATGATCGTGAGACCGCGCTAGGTCGAATCGCCAGTACGCTCGGTATTCGCCGGGCCAAAGCCTCGCTGGCCACGGGTGGCAAAGTCGATCTTGAAGCGGAAGCGGCGGCGATTGCCGAACAACTTGAACATACGCCGCGACTGTTGTTCATTGATGACGCCCACCATATTGCGCCGGCCGACGCTGGATTGCTGTTGGGGTATTTGTCGCGGCGGGTTCGCAAAAGCCGGATCGTAGTGGCTTCGCGGACTGAAATTATCATCGACGAAAGTGCGCCGCCCGCCGTCATTCACCGGTTGGCTCCGCTCTCAAGTGAAGATACTGCGACCTTAGTTGCCAAACTTGCCGAGCGCCTCGGTGCCACAGCATTGGATGCGGGCCGGGTGTTTTTGCAAACCGGCGGCAGTCCGTTTTTGGTATTGCGCAACGTTGCTGGTGGCGGTTCAGCCTCGGGGCTCGAAAGCACACTGACCGGCCTATCTGCGGATGCCCGCGATTTGTTGTTGCTGCTCGCGGTCTCGCAATTTGAAATCGCAGTGCAAGACATTACGGTCGCCCAGTTGCGACCCGCGCTCAGCGAATTATCGTCGAGGTTTTTGGTTGATGAGGGACGCGCGCAGTTGATGGTGCATGACCTTGTGCGTGATCAACTGCTACGGATGGTCACCCCGCGTGAAATTAGTTTTGCCCATCGCGCGGCCGCCGAATTGTTAACCACCCGAGCTGAACAACAGCGCACTGCGGCTGACTACGTTGCGGTAATTCATCATTTGGTCTTGGCTGGCGAGATCGATGAAGCTTGGGAATCGGCGGCGCAAGAATACCGGGTGATTGCTGCCGCAGGTATCGACCATCTGTTGCTTGAAGATCTGCGCACGATTGGGTTGCGTTTGCACGAGCGCGGCGATCCGGCCGGTTCGTCACGCAAAGACGACGTCACCCTGCTCATTGCGCGCATTTTGGTTCGGCGATCGCACATCACCGAAGCTGCGGATTTACTCGCGACCATCGGCGATCGTGGTGATCGGGCGAGTTTGCGCTGGTTGTTGCTGGCGGGTGAAGTTGCCCAACGCCGTGGTCGGTTACGTGATGCCGAAGATCTGTTTCGCCGTGCCCAGGCTGTGGCTGTCACCGGTGCTGAACAATTGCACGCAGCCTTGGCGCGAGCGGATGCAGCATCGTTGGCCGGCAACGGGGGCGCTGCGCGCGTGGTTTTATCAGCCTTGCAAACCCAGCACGCGCCGATGGTGCCGCGCAATCGCGCTCGCTGGGGATGGTCGTTGGCGTTGTCGTACCTGTTTGAAGAACGCTTCATCGAAGGGGCAGCTGCAGCGCATGCCGCAGCGGCTGCGATTGCAGATCAACCAATGGACGATCTGATGGCGTTGTTAGCCATGCTGGAAATGCTGGCGTTAAGCGAATGCGATCAAATCGATGCTGCCCGGGCGATCCTCGCCAAGACGGAATCCGTTGCGACCGCCAGTGGCGCCTTGCGCAACCAAGTCCTCAACGGATATCGCGGTGTGTTGGAGTACCACGCGGGTGATTTACCCCTCGCGGCTCGCTTGCTCGAAGGCAGTTTCGGTCATCTCGCTGGCCACGCGGATCAAGTCTTGGCCGTGTTGGCGGGGTACTACCGGGCACGCGTCGCATTGGCCCAAGGTGCAAGCG
>JAYWHS010000097.1:0-1761 GCA_043777635.1 Kofleriaceae bacterium
CATTCGCAGGTACAAGGACGCCATGCAGGTACGCATTGAAGATGTTTCGCCGGTTGAAAAAAAGATGATCGTTGAAGTGCCATGGGAAACCGTGAGCGCTAAATTAAACGATGCGTACCGCGAGTTCGGCAAAAGTGTTGCCCTCAAAGGCTTCCGCAAAGGCAAAGTGCCACGGCCCGTGCTTGAGCAAGTCTACGGCGGCCGGGTGATGGGTGAAGTCGCCTATCAACTCGTTCAAGAATCGTTTTACAAAGCCAATGCGGAGTACAAATTGGCTGCGGTTGCAGAACCTCGTATTGAGGAAGCGCAACCGATCAAAAAAGGCCAACCGTTTTCGTTTAAAGCCATTGTCGAAGTTCGCGGTGATTTTGAACCGAAGGACTACAAAGGCTTAGCGATTGAAAAACGTCGCGTGGTTATCGCCGAAGATGCAGTCAACGCTGCCATTGAACAACTTCGTCGCGAACACACCGAACTGATGCCAATCGAAGGTCGCACGATAACCGCCGCTGGCGATATCGTTGGCTGCACGGTTACCGGCACTATCGGTGAGCACCAAGTCAATCAACCGCAATTCGCAGTAGATCTTGACGACGAAGAGCGCACCGCGTTGCCAGGGTTGCGCCAAGCGCTCACCGGTTTGCCAATTGACACCAAAGATCACAAAGTTGTGATCGATGTGCCAGAAGATTACAAAGATGAGTCGACGCGCGGCCGTAAAGCCGAGTTGAATGTCACGTTTTTGGAAGTCCGGGTCAAAGCGGTGCCTAATCTCGACGACGATTTTGCCAAAGACACCGGCAAAGCTGAAACTTTTGAAGCGTTGCGCCAAGGCATTCGCGACGATCTTGAAAACGCTGAAAAGTCAGTAGTGCTGCGTGAAGCCAAAGAAGGCGTGATGCGCGAGCTGATCAAAGCCAACCAGATCCCGGTAGCTTCGACACTGATCGAGCGCGCGGTGGAAATGCAATACAGCCGCTTTCGTCAAATGCTCGGCATGAAGCCAGAACAAGGCAATGCGGGTCTAAGCGAAGAAATGCGCTTGAAAATGCGGCCATCGGGTGCGGATGAAGTGCGTGGCCAAATGTTGCTCGACGCCATCGCCGAAAAAGAAAAAATCGAAGTTAACGATCAAGAACTCGACGTGCACGTCGTGGCTACCGCGAAGCAACGCAACACCCCGCCGGCCAAACTCAAGGCTGAATGGACGCGCGACGGTCGATTGGACAATGTGCGCTTTTCGCTGCGCCAGGACAAGGTCATGAATTTCCTTGTCGATGCGGCGAAGGTGACCGAAGTTGATAAGCTCACCGAAGTCGGCGTACCGGTTCCAGAAACCGACACTGGCCACGGTCAAGCCGAGCATGTGCACGGCCCTGACTGTAATCATTGATTGTACAAGGGACGTTCCCGTCCCTTCTGCCGCCGACAAGTCGCCGGCATTCATCCCACCACGCGTTACTCGCGCGGACCGTGATGTGCTGAACGTGCGTGAGGCTTGTTCGCTGCACGCTTGGTTCGTCCTCGGCTCTCGGATCTCGGCGCTCGGACCGAGGATTTCAAACCACTAAGCGGGGCCACGATGGCAAGCGCCGGCGACATTCAACATCGCCTTACTTGTCGGCCTCGGTGTCTGCCGATGACTCAGGGGTTGAGGTAGACTGCGCGCAATGATCAACAACCGCGTCGGAATTCTCGATTCAATCATTGATGCCGTTGGCATGACGCCCATGGTCCGCTTGTCGCGGATCGCGCGCGACA
>JAYWHS010000098.1:0-1755 GCA_043777635.1 Kofleriaceae bacterium
TTCGATCATGCGGTAGTGATCGGAATATTCGTAGTTCGGCTCGCTGGCGGCTTTGGAAATATGCCAAAAACCGCGCACTTCATACACAACAGGAATGCCGAGGCGGCGACCCACTTCGGCGGCCATGAGTCCACAATTGTAATTGGACGCAGCATGGATCAACGCTGGACGTAACTCGCGGCAACGAGCTTCGAGCTCGGCGCAGGCGTCGTGGTGATAGCCTTCGATGTCGCGCGCGAACCGCAGTTTGGCGCGATTAGGCGTAAACCAATACGGAATATCGTCGATGCGCAAGCTGGCTGGTGCAAGCGCCCAATGTGGATAGTCCCAGCGATCGTTGGGATATCCCGGCCGCGCGACAACGTGCATGTCCCAACCGCGCTGCTGCAAGGCGCGCACGATGGCGTGGGTCCGCGCGCCATAGCCGGCCGAGTGATAGGGCAGGCTGCTGGCTGCGACGTATACGATGCGCCGAGGCATCGGTTCGGGCCCCGCTCCGCGCGTGCGCTCGTTCGCTTCATCTCTTGGTAGCGCACGTAGTGGCAAACCTTGCGCGAGCCAACGCTGTTGTTGTTCGACTCGCGTTTCACTTGCAACTGTCGTGGCATTCAATGCGCGCGCCTGGGCCACCAGTTCGGCGGGCCGTTCGATCGCATGGTTGCGTTGATACCAACCCGCCAACGCTAGATGCGCTGCTGCTGAATCGCCGACCAGCGGCAGCAATTCTTCGCCGGCAACTAACGCCAGGGTTAGATCTTGTGCGGCTTCGAGCGCTAAGATCGCGCGATACGCTGCAACTTTGGCAAGCTGCGGCGCGGCGGCGGAATGCAGCAGTTGCTCGGCTGCGACCACCAGCGGTTCGGTACGTGCAGCGCTACGTTGCAGGGCCGCTCGCGCTTGATTTGCCCAGCGCGGCGCATCGCGCACTACGCCTTTGACGAATGTTGACCATTTCGCCATGGTCGACGATCTACAGCTGCGTCGGTGTTGGCATTGGCGTGAGTGGCGTGTCAGCCGTCGACGCGGTTGCCATCGGCGTACCATGCACGTGATAGTCGATTACTTCGCCGACCGGGCCGTTGGCTAAAATTTTGCCCTTTTCAACCAGGATCGCCCGGGTACAAACTTCGCGCATAAATTCCATCGCGTGCGATGCGACCAACACGGTGTGCGATTGGGTCACCATGGTTTTGATGCGCGCAGTTGATTTTTCGACGAACGCCGCATCACCCGCGCTGAGCGACTCGTCGATCAGCAACACGTTGGGCTGGGTTTCGCATGCGATCGAAAAGCCTAACCGGCTGCGCATGCCGGCCGAGTAGGTCTTCATCGGTTGATCGATAAAGTCTTTGAGCTCGGAGAAATTCACGATGCTATCGAACAGTTCCTCGATGCGATGGCGCGACATCGACAACATGCTGCCATACAGGTACACGTTTTCGCGGCCGGTGAGATGAATGTTAAAACCGGCGCCAAAGCCTGCGAGTAGCAATACGTTGGGTACAGTTTGCACGGTGCCTTCGTCGGGCCGATAGATACCTGCGATCAAGCGCAGCAGCGTACTTTTGCCTGCGCCGTTGCGGCCGAGTAAGCCAACGATCTCGCCGCTGTGGGCTTTGAACGAAACATTGCGCAACGCGACGTAGGTGTCGTTGGCACGGTTGACCGGGCGAAACATATTGCGCAACGATTGCAACACCGGCCCAACGTAGACGCGGCCACGGGGAAAATGCAGCACGACATTGTCAACGTCGA
>JAYWHS010000099.1:0-1753 GCA_043777635.1 Kofleriaceae bacterium
GCTGCCTTTGCAGCCGGGGAGGCTGACCTGCGCGGCGTGTTGGCGATTGGCCGCCCCGCCGATGTTACGGTGTACGACCGGCGCTTGGTGGCAACTCAAGAATTGTTGAAAACCAAAATTGCGATGACGATGGTGGACGGCGATGTGGTGTACGACATGATAGGAACTGCCCCGTAGGCACCCATGCGTTTTTGTCCCTTTTGTAGCGCTGAGAATATCGACGAAGCCACGGCCTGTGGTGCGTGTAGCCGGCGCTTGCCACCGCTGCCGCCACGACGGCAACGCAACTCTGAACCGACGGGCATTTTGGCAACGCGGCCAGTGCGGCCGACCGATGCATCGGCCTTGCTCAAGCCTGCGAAACCCGATCTCATCGCTGCACCGTTCGTTGCGGTGGCGGGGCTTGTGCCAGCGCCAGTTGCTCCGGTTCCGGTCGTAATTTCAGCGCCTGCGTTGGTGCCGTCGGTGCCAGCATCCCCAGTTGCGTTGTCACCTGCACTTGCACCGTCGGTGGTACCGAACGAAGCGCTGCGCGCTGCGCTCACTCCAAGTCCAACTGCGATTCGTCGCGATGCACCTCCGCCCGAACCACGCGACGCCAACGAGCCGTCGCGACGGCGCCATGAAGCCAGCGTGCCGCCGCCAGTACCTCAGCGTGAAACTTCGGGGCCAGTACCGCAGCGTGAAATTTCCGGCCCACTACCTCAGCGTGAAATTTCCGGCCCACTACCGCAGCGTGAAACTTCCGGGCCAGTACCGCAGCGTGAAACTTCGGGGCCGATCAGCGCCGATTCTGCTGCGATGGCAATTGCTGCACCGATTTTGCCGGTCGACGGAGCCAACAGTGGCAGTGCGGTGACGTATCCGTCGGCGATCGCGCCGCGCAGTGTCACTAGCAGTGAGATCGAGCCGCCGCCAACCCGGGTGTTTCGATCGGACGCCATGGCCGATCGGCCGTTTGTGCCGCCACGCGTACTGCCGGTTCCGGAAATTCCTGAACCCGGCTTGGTACCTGCTGCCAAGTACGCGGTTGGCTTTGCGCGGGCTCGATGGCAGCGTCGCAAAGCTATCAAAGTGCTCGGTGGCGAAGTGAAACAGGATACCGTAGCGCTCGATCAAGTGTTGGGCGCGTTGGGTGCCACGGCGCGCACCGTGCATGTTGAAGGCCGAGTTTTCAACAGCGAAAATGCTGCGATCACCACGGCGGAACAACGGCGTACTGATTTGCAAGCTGAGCAACAAGGGCTCGACGGTCGTAGCGCCGAAGAATCGGCGAAGTTCACCGATATAGAGACCGAGCGTGCCAAGAAACTCAGCGAAGCTGAGCAGGTGTTAGCCGACGCCAAGCGCGATAACGAAACGTTAGAAGCGCAACGCCGAGGCTTACGCGACAAGCGCAAAGAAGTTGAGCGTCGCCAAAAGGCCTATCTTAAAACCGCCGAAGACCGTGACAATGAGTCAGGCACTACTGGGATGGGCGAGACCCGCTCCCAATTGCGGCGAGCAGCCGAAGGTCATCGTCGAGAAGCTGCCGAGCTTGAGCCCGAGCGTCAAGATTTGGATCGCAGGTTGGCTGCCATAGAAAAACCTCTCACCGAATCGCAGGCTCGGCTCGACGCCGCCAAAGCTGAATATGACGCTGCCAAGCGTAGCTTGCATGATGCGCGCGAAGGCTACGGTCACCGACTGGCCGAGCTCGATGCAGAGAAAAAACGCAAGCTGCGCGACATTGGTGCGTGTGACAACGAAATCT
>JAYWHS010000100.1:0-1752 GCA_043777635.1 Kofleriaceae bacterium
CATGCCCGCGCGGTGCTCGGCTTGGATGTTCTGGGCGCGATCGGCTCCGATGTTGCGTTGATGATGCTCAATGGCATCGCGCAAAAAGTGAAGTTCAAAGGCTTACAAGAGCGGGCCCGCGAAAAGATGGATGAAATCGCAGCGAAGCGCGGCATGACTGCCGAGCAATTGGCTGATCGGTTAGTGCCGGATTTAGATCTCGACGACAACGGATCAAAAACCTTGGATTTTGGGCCACGCTCATTTCGAGTTGGCTTCGACGAAGCACTAAGCCCTTTTGTCGTCGATGCCACCGGCACCAGGCTCAAAGACCTGCCAAAGCCCAACAGCAAAGATGACGGGACGCTGAGCGCAGAGGCGAGCGAAACCTGGAAAGCTATGAAGAAGGATGTGCGCACGCTAGCCGGCATCCAAATCACCCGGCTAGAACTGGCGATGGGCAATGCTCGGCGGTGGAGCGGCGCAGAGTTTCGCAACTTCTTCGTCGAACATCCGCTGCTCACGCACCTAGTGCGGCGCTTGGTGTGGGGCGTGTATGCGCCAACCACGCCAGGCGAGCGAGGCGAGCTACAACACACCTTTCGCGTGGCTGAAGATCGCAGCTACGCTGATCAGCACGACGATGCGTTCACCGTACCGTCGGACGCTGTCGTCGGTATTGTTCACCGCTTGCACGTCTCCGACGCCGATGCCGCAGCGTGGGGCAAGATATTTTCCGACTATGAAATTGCTCAGCCGTTCGAGCAACTAGCACGCGAAGTCTTCAACCTCCACGCCAACGAAAAAGCGGGCCAAATCCTGACGCGGTTCAAGGGCCGTGTCGTCGAAACCAAAAAGCTCCTCAGCTTGTTGTCACGCGGTTGGCGCAAAGGCGACGCCCAAGACGCCGGCTGCATCTTTGAAATGTACAAAGTGATTCACCCGGGCTTGGTTGCCTCGTTACCATTTGAAATGGGCTTAAATGCTGGCGGCATGGACTACGTCGACCCAACTCAGACCCTGGGTACCATCGACTTCGCTGCGAGCACGCCAAGTTGGAACCAACGCAGCAATCTGTTTGAGCTCGCGGCCATCGACGACGTTACGTTGAGCGAAGTGATTCGCGATGTAGAATCGCTAGGGACTGCCGAGCAAAACTGACGAGAAACGGTCCCCGTACCGCAAGTCCTAATTCCGTTCAAAGTTCCTGACTGACTGGCGGTACGAAACGAAAATGAAGCAAGTACCGAGCATCAAGAGGGTTCACGCACAGGGTTTTCCCCGGCCTCACCCGAAGGGGCCGGGAAAACCCGTGATCAAACTTCGGATGCGAGGTACGAGCGGTAGCGTCAACGCCGGGTTTGATCCATGCTCACGCCAACGTGAAAAAACCCAGCAAGTCTGAGTCTACTCCGCCACCTGGTGACGCCGGGCTGCAACGGCCACCGGCCGAAGTGTTGTATGCCGACGAACTTGCCAGGTTACGCGCCGACGACAAATTGCCACGACCACCAGGCTGGCAGTTGTCACCGCGCGCGGTGCGATCGTTCATCCTAGGTGATCAGCGTCTCGATATCCGCAAAAAGTTTGTCGGCCATGCATCGTTGGTCGACCGCGCCATGATCGCGTTGGCTACCAATCGTGGCCTCATTCTGATCGGCGAGCCCGGCACTGCGAAATCCTTGTTATCAGAATTGTTGGCTGCTGCGATCAGCGGTGCGTCGACGTTGACCATCCAAGGCAGCGCTGGCACGTCGGAAGACCAAATCAAAT
>JAYWHS010000101.1:0-1748 GCA_043777635.1 Kofleriaceae bacterium
ACAGCGAGTTGCGGCGCAAATACCAAGCCGTAGATACGCGCCATGCCAGCGTAGTAGGTAAAGTGTTTGCCAATTTCGCGCAGCAAGTCAGGGCGCTCGGTGAGCTCTCGGCCGAGGCGACGGTACTGATGAAAGACATCGTAGACCGAACGCAAATTGCGCATCTTGATGGCTTCACGTAAAAAGTTATTGAAGAAGCGAATCATCAAGCGCAACGAATGATCTTGATGATGCAGTTGTGCTTGAGTCGCCATAACGCGCAGTGCGTCAGAGAAACTCGAAACCGTATCGGGGGTTTCGGTGAGCGCACGCACGAAACCAAGTTCGAGTTGCTGCAGGCACTTCATCTCGTACCAGGTTTTGTTTTCGGTGAGCATTTCGAGGGCTTCGTCGGAAAATCCGATGAAATCGCCGCGATCGACAGCGTGCCATTCTTTGGGCATGCGGTTTTTTAAGCTTTCGTAGTGGTCAAGTAAGCCTTTAAGCGCCCATACTGCTTCGCGCGCAACATCACGGTCGTCGCGTTCTAACGATTTGATGATGATGGTACCGATTTGTCCGATCCGTTGCGCGACCATGTGCTGCGCAACATTCATATCGATTTTACGATCAGCAGCTTTGAGCACGATGCGCATGGTGTCATCGCGCAAACGAACCACGACCCGGGATGGATCGAGAAAGCGCACTACATAGAAGAAGTACGGAATCAGGATTGCCCAGCCGGCGAGCGCCGCGAATACCGAGATCGAAATGGCCCAGGTCGGCGCAAACTTAGGCCCGATGATGTACGCGACCCAAAGCGAATGTGCGGCACCCGTGGCCATGAATGCCAACACCCATCGGTTGATGCGATCACGCAAAAACAGTTCGATAAGTTTGGGCGTGTGCATGTTCGCGGTTAGCGGAATCGCTAACCCAATGGTTGCGATCAGCATGGCCAGCACGTTGTTGTAGGCCCGCGCCATCGGCGACAAAATATCGACGAGCTTGGCGTTGTTGTTGCCGGCCCACGACATGTCGCCCATGCCTGGGTAGCCGGCGCGGTGCCATTCAATGAAGAATTCGCCACCGAAAAGACACGCAAACGCCACAAAAGCGAAAATAAGGGAACGCAGAAATAGCCCGCGCATGGTCAGCTACGCTACCAGGCTATCTACTCAAGTAGCTAATTTTGGACAGAAAAATCTGCCTCGAAGGACGTGCGGTCGGCAAAATCCCGGCACCGTACTGGGCTTTTGTGTGACTATGGCAGCTGTGACAAAACGACAAACCGTGGGGACGGTGATGCTTTGTGTTGGTTGGTTTGTCGGTTGCTATACGCCAGCGCAGACGCAGCCATGTGAAAACGGCAGGGTGTGCGAAAACGGCCAAACCTGTGTAGCTGGCGTTTGTGGTGGCGGTTTGGTTGATGCAAGCAAGGATTGCGCAACTGTAACATGCGTCAATGATGAATTGAGCGAATGTGGAGTAACGCGCGCCTGTGCATTGGGTTGCGCGGTCGGTTCCGCTTCGCGTTGCAACGATTTGTTGCCATCCAATAATGTGAGTGATTGGAATCTTGCCGACGGTACATTGCCGTTTAGTACGACCGATATCGTGACATTTGATGTCGATAGCGGCCTGATTACCGGGAACGTGATGGGCAATCTAACCATCTTGCGGCCGGCTGGGTTGGGCATCAAAGCTGGTATCTATTTTACGGACATGATCATCGGTGAGGTGGCGACCAACGCAGTGTTCGCGATGCG
>JAYWHS010000102.1:0-1748 GCA_043777635.1 Kofleriaceae bacterium
TCATGCCACCACCAAGATCGCTTAGAATCACCCGATCACCGGTCCGTTTCCTCGCCACGCGCCACTCCTCACGCGCCACTGGTCCGCCGCTTCCCACGCCCCGCGAACTCATGTTATCGATTCCCCATGCCGCGCCTAGGAATTCTCGATTGGGGTATCGGTGGCCTCGGCCTGTATCAACTCATCAAGCGCGACATCCCGCGCCTACCGATCACCTATTGGTCCGACGCTGGCTTTACCCCTTACGGTAAAGTCCCGCCGGCAGCTCTCGCCGCTCGCATCCAGTACATCGCTCAACGCCTCGCAAACGAAGGGGTTACGCATCTGGCCATCGCGTGCAACGCTGCTAGCACTATACTGCCGCTTGCGCATGATGTCCGGGTACCGGACGGTACTCAGCCACCGCTCGAAATCTCCGGCGTCCTCGAACACGGTGCTCGCGCCGCCGCTGCGCAACCGTCGCGCCACGTCATCGGCATCGTCGGTGGTCGGCGCACTATTCGCTCTCTTGCATATCGCCGCTTGCTGCCGCGCCGCACCATCCGCCAGCGCGTCGCGCAACCGATCTCGGCCTTTATTGAAGCCGGGCAACTGCACGGTCCATCGATCGACGCAGCCCTCGATGCCATCATGCAACCACTCTCCACCGTCGATGTTTTGGTTTTAGCTTGTACTCACTATCCGGCCATTCTCGCCCAGTGGCAGCAGCGTGCGCCGCATGCAACGATCATCGACCCGGCCGTACATATGTGGCAATGGATGCAGCGCGCTTGGCCGATCACGGCGATGGCGCAGGCCTCACGCAACCAACGCAACAAGCCTGCAACTCGCGATCTGTTTTTTACGACTGGTTCCGCGGCTGCGATGAAAAAATCGGCGCGCCAGGCGTTTGGTGTTGCACTAGCCGATATCCATCACATCAAGCCGTAGCTCGGCGGTGGTAGGCGATGTGTCGGCGGCGGATGGTTCAGGCGTGGCACTAAAATCGCGGCAGTTCACCCAGCCTGGGTGCCACGCTGCAACATTCCGCAGGTCGCGCCAAGGAAACGTAATCGTGTCGTACGGCCTCAGTACCGAGCGAAAGATCACCTGGTCAGCGTCACGGGCGATACATTCGTAGTGCACAAATGTGGCTTGGCCATCGACGCGTGACCATTTACTACCGATCAAATAGCGTTGCTGCACAGGGTTGCGCGTAACTGGCGGGGCGGCGAGGGACTTGCTCACCTTAGTGAGACGTTGCGTGGCCGGCAAAGGTTGCAGCGCCTTGCGCAGTCCAGCCCGCCCACCTATCTCGCCGCGAATTCCGACTCCACCGCCCTGTAGGTGTTACGGTTGCCCATGCCTTGGTACGCAAATTCGGTCGACGAACAAGCTAAGCGTTTTGCGCCTGCAACCCAACGCAATCGCGACGTTATCGTCGACGCGCTACGGTCGCTCCTGCCCAAAACTGGCACCGTCCTCGAAATTGCCAGCGGCAGCGGTGAGCATCTCATCTATTTTGCCCATGCGTTTCCCACCATTACCTGGCAGCCCAGCGATCCCGACGCTGAAGCCCGCGCTTCGATCGCTGCGTGGTGTGCGCAAGCCAAGCTGCCCAACGTAGCCGCACCCATCGCCCTCGATGCCAGCGCTGCAACCTGGCCGGCGGCAGGTACGCAGGCGGATGTCGTGTTGTGCATCAACATGGTGCACATTAGCCCGTGGGCCTCGACGCTGGGCCTGTTGCGCGGTGCCGCTGCGGCGTT
>JAYWHS010000103.1:0-1746 GCA_043777635.1 Kofleriaceae bacterium
CAAACTGAGCCTGCGCGTGCCGCCAGAAACCGACGCCAAAACCGCTGCCGCCACCGTCAAAGCGTTGCTTGAAAAAGATCCACCTTACGGTGCGACCGTGAAGTTCAACATCCTTGGCGCCAATGGTGGATGGAACGCGCCGCCGCTGGCGCCGTGGTTGGAAAAATCGCTCGACACCGCATCGCTGCGCCACTTCGGTAAGCCCGCCGTGTACATGGGCGAAGGCGGATCAATTCCCTTCATGGGCATGCTCGGCGCAAAATTTCCTAACGCGCAGTTCTGCATTACTGGCGTGCTTGGACCTGGCAGCAACGCCCATGGCCCAAACGAATTCCTCGATGTACCAACGGCACGCCGCTTGACCCTGTGCGTCGCCGATGTGCTCGCCGATCACGCGGCCCGGAGCTAGCGTGGCGTGGTGGCACGCGCACGGCATCCGCGATGGCGCGGCGCGAACCCGCTTTAGTATTGCAGTAGCCGGCTTACTCGCACTTGCGCTGAGCCTTGGCTGTAACACCAAATCCTCGCCGTTGGTGGCCGTGCCACCATCGGGCTCGTCGGTTGCGATCGGAGCCGATCCTTGGGCCAGTACGCCAGCCTCACCCGATGATCCACCAAGCTTCGAGCAAAATCATCAACAAGCCGAAGCGGCCTGCCCTCGGGTTAGCCGCCCGCCATTTTTTCGCATCGAAAAAGCCGGCAAAACCGCCTACATCTTGGGCAGTCGCCACATCAGCATTGGCCTTGAAAAACAGCCACCGATCGTCGAAGAAAAGCTGCGCGCTGCGTCGACTGTGGTTTTCGAAGTGGCCCCTGGCGATGATGCCGAAGCACAACCCAATGCCCAGTCCGTGCCCGAAATGTTGGGCCCTGAGCTTTGGCAGCATTACCGTAAACTAGTTGGCCCAGCGCAAGCCGACAACATTGCCCAACGTGGCCCGGCCATCGCGGCGCTCACCATGATGCTGCTTTATGAAGACCCGTCGCAAACCCTCGATATCGAAATTCAAAGTCTCGCTGGCAAACTCAATAAACCGACCGCTGGCCTGGAAACGGCGGCGTTTCAAAATGACGTAATCGCGCAATTACTCGATCGTCGCGCTTTGCGCGCCTCGGTCGCTGGCACCAAAGACCGCGCCGAAATGAAAGCGCATTCCGAAAAAGACATTCGCGAATACTGCACCGGTGTTGAAAAACCACCCGGCTTTGATGTTGAGGACCGCAGCGATATGCGCGACGCCGGCTACACCGAAGCAGAAATTGCTGCGATGGAAGAACTATTGGTGTTCGGTCGCAACCGCGCGTGGATTCCAAAACTCGAAACGCTGTTCGCCAACGATGCGGTATTTGTGGTGGTTGGTGCCGATCATTTGCGCGGTGACAAAGGCGTACTCAAACTGCTAACCAACCAAGGTTTTCAAGTTACCCGCGTCGAAGCAGCGCCGTAGCCCGTTGCAGCGCACCCGCGCTGCGCCCACACCACCGCTACACGCTTACCTGTTCCGGTCTGATCACGATCGCATCAAGATCATCAACGACGCGCCAACCACCCGCTGCGGTCTCGATCAAGTCGCGGTCATCATTGAGTAGTTCACGCAGCGTGGTGCGCAGCCGTTTCACTGCGACGTACAACGTGTTGCGATGACGCAATGGATGGTATTCGCGCGCACCCCACACAGCGAGGAAGAGCTGCTCTGCCGCGATGACCGCGCCTTGGGTTTCGACTAAGACCGCAAGTAATTCACA
>JAYWHS010000104.1:0-1743 GCA_043777635.1 Kofleriaceae bacterium
ACTGCTGTGCCTTTTTTGCCGCCACTCAAGGACGCTGGAACCGATGGTGCTTCTTGATACGTCAGCATCAGCGATCCGCACTGGATGATGTCGTTGTTACCCAACGCATGTTTTTGCACGCGAACGTTGTTTACAAGTGTGCCGTTCGCACTACCCAAGTCTTCGACGAAATAGCGTCCACCTTCGAGGCGGATTTGCGAATGCTTACGCGACACCATGCCGTCATCGGTACGAATTGCGCAATCGAGTCCGCGTCCAACGAAGACGGTCTCGTTCATACCAAGATCGACCACGCCTTCGCGGCCAACGCTATCACGGAAAAGGAGGCGCCCTGCCATCGCGAGGTAATGGTAGCCGACCGAGCGCGCTATACGCTAGCTCTGTGGGACGGCAATGCAGAAATGGCTCGATCGACCCACCGTAAAAAACTATCACACCCCTCCCTACCTGGTCACGCGCGGATTCGACGGCGCCTGCGCCCACCGTGGCCCACGGCCACCAGCTCGATTATCAACGCCAACAGGCCAAACCCAACGATTGCGCAACCTCCGGCACCGTGCCGCCCCAAACCCTACTCAATTTTGAAAACTGCCTCGGTGTTGCCGACTCGTAAAATATCGCCGGGGGCCAAGGTCTTTTTGGGCACCTTTTGACCGTTGATATAGACTCCATTGAGCGAACCGAAATCAGCTAATTCAAATCCACCGGCGACCTTGCGGATGCCGGCATGCTTTTTTGATACCGCTGGATCGGCTAACACCAAGGTATTGCCAGCCACTGAACCGATCGTGGTGACATCGGCCGAAAGCTGCAAACTTTGTCCCTGCATTGGACCGGCAATAAAATCAAGTTTGGCGCCAGGCACCCAACCGCAAAACATACAGCTGGTCCACGCTGGCAGCATGTTGCGACGGCAACCGCCACAGGCTCTTGGTCCACCTTTGCGACTCGGGCCGCCGCTTGCACCAGCCGCGACAGCACCCGCGCCACCGCCGCCACCAGCACGCGAAAGTAACAAAATAACTAGAATTAGCGCTACTGCGCCAATTCCTATGACCGACATCAGGACCGTATTCGACATTGCAGCTTAGTTGATCGACTTAAATTTGAAGTTGGTTTTACCCAACGTGATGAGGTCGTTGTCGACCAACTCATGCCGCTCAATGCGACGGTCATTCACCATGCACCCGTTTGTAGATTGAAGATCTTGCAAAACAAATCCGCTTGGCGAACAGCCGATCTGACAGTGCTCAGTACTCAAAAATCCGTCGTTCACAATGATATCAACGGGTCCACCCGTGCCGATTTTGGTCGTGCCTGAACGCAAGCGATAGGTCTTAAACGCATTAGGACCATTCAGGGCGACCAACCAGCCAACGATTGGAAAGCCGTCCTGGTCACCGCCAGCACCGATCATCACGGTTTTCATCGGCCCTTTTGGTGCCGCGGGTGCAGCGATCGGAGCTTCCACCATCATGGGTGCAGCCTCTGGAGCCGGTTTTTTACGGAATACCGCAACGCCCAAACCAATCAACAACAAACCACCGATGGGCAGCCCAAGCGCCAGCGCCCACGGAAAGCCCGCCCCACCACGTTTCCACGGCGGCGCTAAAACTAACGTCTTGGTTTCGAGTTCGTCTTGGTCGATCTTCACCATCATCTCGTGTTCTTTGCCGTCCCACGTAAAGCCGGCTTTCAGCTTCGCATCATAGCCGGGAAACGTTACGTACACACGATCGTTGA
>JAYWHS010000105.1:0-1740 GCA_043777635.1 Kofleriaceae bacterium
GATCCGCGGCCGCTTGGCTGAGGTTCCACAAACGCCGGAAGACACTGAACTCGATATCATTCGCGCTCGGGTTGAAGTCACGGGCGACGGCCTGCTGCCAACCAAGGCCTACGCCAACCTCGACAACAGCGCGTTCTTGCCGCTCGATTTGAGCAAAAATATTTATCCGTTTGGCAAAGAGCCAAAGCCGGATTGCATGTTGTACCTAGCCTGCGATGACTTGATGCGGACTGCGGATGCGTACGTTTCGATCGAGTTTCTATTGGCCGATGCAACCGTGATTCCGCGGCCAAATCCGTCCGATGGCATCGTGCTGGCGTTTGAATTTTGGGACGGCAAACGTTGGCGGCACCTTGGCCGCTCAAGTCCACGCGGTGGCTTGCCTGGTGCGGGCGATGAGCTTGGCTTCAATGATGATACCCGGGCCTTTTCGCAATCGGGCTCAGTTAGTTTTCGACGGCCTAAGGATATGGAAGCGCTCGACATCAACGGTGATATTCATCGCTGGATACGAGTCCGTATTGAAAAGGGCGATTTCGGCGAGCAAGGAACGTACACGCTCGAAGATGAAAAATGGCAGTTCAAAGATGAGCGGCCACTGCGGCCGCCAGCCATGCGCAATATCAATCTTCGCTACCGCGAGGACTATCGTGAAGTTCGGCACGTCGTTACCTTCAACGATTTCGAATACAAAGACGCTACCGAGGTCGCACGCACCGAATACACAATTTTTCAACCCTTCGCGCCGAAGGTTGACGAATCGCCAGCGTTGTTTCTGGGCTACAGCGCTCGGCTACCAAATGACAAAGTTGGTATCTACTTCCAAACCGAGGAAGAACTCGGGCTTGGCTCAGTGCCGACCGACGAATCTGAAGTCGCGACTACAGACCTCGAGAAGTATGAAACCTTGCGCCGCCTAGCGTGGGATACCGAGCAACGCGTGGTGTGGGAATACTGGAATGGGCGAGTCTGGGATGCGTTATCGGTCGACGATGAAACTCTCGGCTTTAGCTCGTCGGGGTTCGTGTTTTTCGTGCCGCCCGAGGATTGGACCATCTCAAGCAAGTTCACTGAAGAACGTTTTTGGATGCGGGCCCGGCTTGAAATGGGTGGCTACGTAAAGCCGCCACGTCTGCGTCGGATTTTGACCAATTGCATCGATGCATTCAACCACGAGACCATTCGCAACGAAACTCTCGGTGCTTCGGATGGCACACCGCTGCAGAAAGTAAAACTGCTGCGCGGGCCGATACTCGAAGAAGAAGTTATCGAAGTGCGTGAACGACAAACACCGCCGGCCGATGAACTCGTCGAGTTAGGCGAACATGCCGTGACTAAAGCCGATCCGGAAAATGCCCAAAGCAATGAAGTTTGGGTTCGCTATCGTCGAGTTGAAAGCTTTTTCGCTTCCGGTCCGCGCTCGCGTCACTACGTGCTCGACTACAGCACCGGTGAAATCCTGTTCGGCGATGGGCGCCGCGGCATGGTGCCGCCTGAAGGTAAAAACAGCATTATTGCGCGAGCCTACCGGATCGGTGGCGGTGCCAATGGCAACGTCAATGCCGGTACCCTAACGTCGTTGGGGCGGTCGTTAGCCTACATTGATAGCGTCAATAATCCACTTTCGGCTACGGCAGGGGCGGATCGCGAAACGGTTGAAGAAGCCAAAACGCGTGCGCCGCACACCATCAAATCACGCGACCGCGCGGTTACGGCCGAAGATTACGAAATGTTGTCCTT
>JAYWHS010000106.1:0-1739 GCA_043777635.1 Kofleriaceae bacterium
CTCGAAGACCTGCTGCCGGAGCAAGCGATCATTCCTACGTTGCGAGCCAAAAACTCGCTTGGTGTGATCGAAGAATTGGCCAGCCGCGCCTACACCAACAAATGGCTCAACGATAAACCATGGTTTGTCGGTGCTGTGGTGGAGCGCGAATCACTTTCGTCGACGGCGATGGAAGGCGGCGTGGCGTTTTTGCACACCCGGACTAAAGACAAAGGCAAAATTGCCAAGCCGTTTGTGATCGTGGGTCGTTCGTGGGAAGGCATCGATTTCGGCGCGCCGGACGGTCGGCCAACCCACTTGTTCTTTTTGTTGGGGCTCAAATACGACCGTCTGCACCTGCCGATTTTAGGTCGGTTGGCGCGGGCCCTGCGCAATCCAGTTACGATTGCGCGGCTGCGAGCGTTATCGTCGACGGATCAAATTCGCGCGATGTTGCTCAAAGAAGACGCGTCGGCGCGCGCTGGCATTGTGCCGGAAATTAACACCGAAGGCTTTGCGCCTAAGCTCGATCGAACCATGCGGTTGCGGTCGATTCGTCGGCTGCAATATCAAAAAGCTCAAGAAGTTGCCGACGAAGCCGCGGCTGCCAAAAAAGCTACCAAGCGTCGAGCGCCTCGGGCTGCAGCCAAGAAAAAAGCCTAATTTTACGACGGACTTGCTACTGCGCAGGGCTAAACGGTTCGCCGGCTGCGGTACGTGGGCCGTAGAAACGTAAACTTGCGACGATGGTGGTTTCGTCGCCACCTTTGACCATGCGGCGTGCTGCGACGTCAAAGCTCATTTTCATGCTGGCAACGCCGAGGCCACCCGAGACGTAGGTTGCACCTAGGGCTCGATCATAAAGTGCACCGGCCCGCAGCGGGTAGCCGGTTTGGCCGTCGCCGGGTGATAAGAAGTATTCCAAGCCGCCGCCGTAACGCCCGGTTTTGGTTTCACCTGCGAGTTTCCAACGCGCGTCAAACGTTGCGGTTACCGACGGCGTTGGCCGAAATAATACGCCGCCGCCGATGGCCCGAGGAAATTCGGTTGATTCGGTGCCCCACAAATTGTGACCGGTGGCACCGACGTTGACCGACTCCGTCAAACGCAGCGCCAAGCCAGCATCCCAATTGACGCCTTTGGCGCTGGTTTCACCCATCTTATTCGACGAGAAATTAAGGTAGCGAATGGTCGAGCCCAAGATCACCCGCGACGACAACGGCCGCGCCAAGGTTAGACCAGCCGAGTGGGTACTGCGATCGCTGGCCATGCCACCGAGTTCGGGGTTGCTGCCAGCGTGGCTGTAGAAAAAACAGCCAGGCATTGCGCCGGTGGAATCACAGGCACTGGCATTGAACAGTGACGCCGAATCGCTCGGCCGATAACCATAACCGGCCTCAAATACTAATTCGTGGTTGAGCCCAACACCGGCCGGGTTGAGCATGATCGCGGAGCTCCCGATCGAGCCGCCGCGAAGTGCTTCACCGACGGCGATTTCGCGTGGGCCAAGGTTATCCGTGAGCGCATCCGCTTCGGCGTTGGCGACTGGCATCGCGACCAAGGACGTCGCGATTGTGCCAGCGGCAAATCCGAGTAGTGAGAACCGAGCAGGGCGTAGGCGCATGAGCTGAGCATTTGCTTAGTTGCAGGTAAACGCAAGAAAATTGCCGGCCGCAGCGATGTTGACGCAATGGCGCACAACAGCGACGCGACACTGCCAAAATGGCGGTCGGATTGGCCGCAGGTTTTGGATGCCGACG
>JAYWHS010000107.1:0-1739 GCA_043777635.1 Kofleriaceae bacterium
CGAACTGATTCGCTACGTCGGATTTTGGCTGGCCATTTTCGCAGCGCTGACCGTGGCATCGTTATTCGTGATGCGTTACCGCAAAGTTAAGGCTGGCTATCGCACGCTGGGCTACCCGGTTACCCCGGTGTTGTTCATCGCACTTTCACTTTGGATCGCCTATGCGCAAATTCGCCAAGGCATCTCCAACAATCCCAAAGAACTGTTGTTTGCGATTGCCACGGTAGTGGTCGGTGCAATCGTCTATGCATTGATGCCTCGACCGCCATCGCAAGGTGAGGCAACATCCAATCCTTCAGGACCTGCCGACGTTTCATCCGCTCGCGTCAAATAATGAGCATGACCAAACTAACCACAATTACTGTTGTTGCCGGGGTCGCCACTGCCCTGTTCGGGGCACATACGCTGCGCGTGGCAGCCAACGCATCGCGCGGCAAATCACTGATCGCTGAAGCGCCTTTTGCGCCCAGCCCTACCGCTGCACCATTTGTCGCACTTGGTTACCGCGAGCTCGGCGCTGACGTTTTTTCGTTGCGGTTGATGGGCTATTTTGCCGGTACCGGCGATCAAGCTGCCGGCACCGCCGGCTTGGTCGAAGCGATCGTTGCACTCGACCCACGGTATGTGCGCAACTACGAGTTTGGCGCGCGTGCCATCACCTTAGCCGATGGTGGCCTCGACAACGCAGCGTACTTGCGCGCCATCGCGATTTTGGAAGGTGGTGCCAAGGAGTTTCCTGCAAATTGGAAACTACCGTATCTGGCGTCGCAAATTTACATTCAAGACTTACAAACCGATGACTCGGCCCAGCGCCGGGTATGGGACGAAAAAGGCTTGATGGCGGCCGAATCCGCAATTCACAAGCCAGGCGCACCATCGGAAACCGCAAGTCTCATCGCGATGATGCGGACTAAATTCGGCCAGAAACAGCGGGCCGCAAACGAGCTACGTGAAATGCTGCTGGTAACCGAAGACAAAGCCGCGCGAAAGCGACTCCTCGATAAGCTGGCCGACATCGAAAGCGACTCCTCCGATGAGGTCGCCGCCGAAATTTTCAGCGCACGCAATGCGTTTGAAAAACGCTGGCAACAAGCGCGACCGGGTTTACCTGCCACGATGTATGCGGTGCTCGGAGATCCACTCGCTTCGGCTTTTGATTTGGCCAGCCTAGCCTCGGGCGGCGAATCGGTTTTTAGCTTGTCATTCGACCGCTTGCCACCTCTCGAAGACCCGGCACCGGCGACCCCGGCTGCACCACCACCAACACCACCAACGACCCCGGCTGCACCAACGGCAACCACACCGTAGTCCTACAACCGACACTGCACGCGCGGTAGCGCCTACACAGCATCGTCAGCGACCAGCGTGCGTCGCGCTACGGCTGGGTAATTTTATCGCTGTAGTCTTTGACAACTGGCTTGTTGGGCCCGTCTTTGACTTCGATTGTGAAAGATTCTTTGATCGAAAACTCGTTGTTGACCAACGTGATTTTGTGTTTGCCGGCCGACAACTTGATGTCGCGCGCTGGCGTTTTTTGACCGGTTGGCTTGCCGTCGATAAAGATGTCACACGGCGGCTTGGCACCAATCGAGATCGTGCCTTCCCCGCCTGCGACAGGATCTTTGACCGGATCTTTGACAGGGTCCTTCACCGGATCTTTGACTGGGTCCTTTACCGGATCTTTGACTGGGTCCTTCACCGGATCTTTGACCGGATTCTTGATCGGATCTTTAACCGGC
>JAYWHS010000108.1:0-5764 GCA_043777635.1 Kofleriaceae bacterium
TTAAACGTGATGCTTTCAAGCAATTCGATGCGGTCGGAGCCCATCACGGCGGCCGGGTCCCCTGCATCCGGGCAGCCATCTTGGTCGTTGTTACCGTTAATGATTTCCGCTGCGGCTGGACATTTGTCGGCATCGTCGTCGATGCCGTCGTTGTCGTTATCTTTTTCAGGGCAGCCATCACTGTCGGCGAAGCCATCTTTATCTTCGGCTTCGTTCGGGCACTTATCCATGCGGTCCTGTACGCCATCACCGTCGTTGTCGAGTTCCGGGCAACCGTCGCTATCTTCGTAACTATCAAGATCTTCGGCCGCCAGTGGGCACTTGTCGATATTGTCGTCGATTAGATCTTTGTCGTTGTCTTGATCGGGACAACCGTCGTCATCTTCAAACATGTCTTTGTCTTCGGCAACATTCACGCATTTGTCGGCGTCATCGCGTACGCTATCACCGTCGCGATCGCCGATCACCACAGGTAGCCGTTTCCGCTCCACGTAGCTTGGGCGTGACACGTAGCCTACCGATACGGTGGCAAGTGCGGATGGCGAGCCTGGGCCGTTCATTAAACCGCGACCTAAGGCAGCAGTTACATCTACGTTGGCCAGCGCATGGTAACGAACGCCCGCCAACGCAACAAGGGTAGCGTCAGCTGCGGTCGATCCTGACACCAGCGATTTGCCGCCGAAGCCATCGACCACGGCGCTAAGATCACGATTGACGCGATAGGCGCCACCGACGGCAAACGATAGTTCGCTGCCTTGCACACTGGCAAACTGGGTGCGACCGCGCAGCCAGACACCAGCGTTGCCGCCGATCGTAATCGAACCACTGTGGTACGTCGCCAACGCGCGCAGCAAACCAGAGGGCAGATCTACACCGGCAAGTTGATCATCTTTGGCCGTCGGCAATGTCATCATTACTGACCCAGCCAAGGCTAGGTTGCTGCGATCTACTAGTGTTGCCTTGAGATGCAGCGAGACGTCACCCATCGCCGTGCCGCTGACACCGGTGAGGCCGCGCAGCGACGAGTCAGCCCCATCTTGAACGTAGAGCGGCAGTCGGACGGCCGCCTCATAGCGTGACAAAAAACTGTATGCAGCACCTAGTTCAAACGTGCTGCGTCGGCTGACCAGCGCGGTGGTGCGCATTAGGCCGTCGTTGACTTGGCCTATTAGTGGATCGGTTGCATGCGACACCACGACTTGCATCGACCAATCACCACGTTTGCTCGCGTTGGCTGCTTCGGTATGTAGAAATTGTGGAGCATTTGAAGGCGTGGCGCGAAACACCGACAATTCAAGATTTTTGGATTGGCTGACGTCCGCGTGTGACGTAGCAACCTGACTCATGATCGCGGCCAGCCCGGTCAAGCACAATGCACTTGTGCGAGCCACCAAGAAACCTACGCGGCGATTCGACCGCCGCCGCGCGACCAATCCAAGCATCGCAAGTAGCAGCAGGGCGCCCGCCGAAGATTGGTTGGTTGACTGACAACCGCCGCCGCCCAGCAGCTTGGTATCTACAGCGGTCGCCACCACTGCAACGCTTGACGTCGCGACCGGCGCGCCGTCGAAATAGACTTTGAGCGTCGCGCGATATTCGCCTGGTTTAGGTGGCGAAAATTGTAAGTCGATGCCGGCGCTCATGCTTGGCGCCAACATTTGATCAACGGCACCGTCGACTACTGAAAACGCGCTGTCGCCCACAACTTCGATTTTAGAAATTCGGAACATGTTGCCCGAAGCTGCATCTTCTTGATTGATCAACGTTGCCAGTTCTTGATTGCTGTTGGCCGACAGCAAAACCGGAATCCCCGATGGACTTGGGTCGAACACAATTTCGCCCGTTGAAAACACCACGCGGCGGTTCCGGCCTTGGGCTTCGAGTGGAATAGATTTGGCGTACAACGCCATCGGATTGTTTTCAAAGCCAGTGTTGTCGTTGTGGCTAATTTTTAACGTGGCGATCTGCTTGTTGGTATCAAACGGCGAGAAGGTGACATTAATTGGCACCGACGAAAAGCCTGGCACGGTCGTCGCGCTGCCATCATTGTCCATTGTCCAGGCTGCGCTGGCGTTCACTAATAACGCATTGAAGGTCAGGTCAGCTTCGCCAAGGTTTTCAACGATGATCGTACGGACTGAGGCCAGGTCGCCGGGGTAAGTAAATGTTGGTGGAAACACCGGCGTCGCGATGTTTTGCAACAATCGGTCGATGGCTCGGCCTTTCACCACAAAATCAACATTGGCCGGCATCATGAATGCGCCTTTGACGGCGACTCGCACAATCATTTTATCGAAAGCCGCCAACGGTTGCGACCGTGTTGGTTTGAAGCGCACCACCAACTGTTGCTCAGCACCTGGCGCTAGCGTGGCTTGCAACGTCACGGGTGTTAATGTCAGGTCGCCTGTCAAAGGTTGCAGGGCGAATGGCAACACGGTCACGTTGGTCAGGTCGAGCACAGCATCGGCTGCGGCGGTGTTGGTGATGGATAAGGTTTTGGCTTCGTCGCGATTGGCGTCAAGGTCAAATGTGCCAAAGTCGGTGTCGGTTGATAGCGCGAACATGGCAGTTGTTGAGCGAATCGCGACATCAAAAGTTTGGGTGCGCACGCCGGCATTGTTGGCAGCAACCGTCACGGTACCGGTGACGCCGGTTGCCCCAATGCGATCGAGCACGGTGGGCAGCGTTATGCGTACAGTTTTGGTTTGGCCGGCATTGAGTGCCACGGTGCCAGCATCTGCGGCATTCACCACAAAATCGCCAGCCACGGTCATGCCCGACGGAGCGAAGGCGGTTGAGGCAAGGGTAATCGGCACTGCCGAAATATTGGTAATCACCAACGAGCCGTTAGCGGCGGCGTCGTCGAAACGTTTTTCAGTTGGCAGCAAGGGCGTGCCGGTGTTGGTCACCGTAAAGTCGAGGGCTTGGCCACTTACCGTCGCATTGCGCGGAGTTAATGCCGTTGCGGCTTGCATCGATTCGAGCACCAGCGTGGTGCTCTTGAGGCCCGCGGATTGTGGGTTGAATCGAACCACGGCAGTCGTGCTTGCATTGACCGCAAGCGTTGGCGCTGGTGCTGTGGTTATCGTGAACTCGGTGGTTGCAGCGGCAAAGTCGAGCGCGATGTTGTTGAGTGCAAGATCACCGGTGTTGGTGATGGTGTACGTTTTGACGTCGGTTGCGCCGACAAATCGGTTGGCGTAGGTCGAGCTCGCAGGCGTTAGCGAGATCGAGGCCACTTGGCCATTGCACGACAACGGCACGTTGACAGGGGTGTTGGGGACGGAGTTACTCACGAAGCGCAGCGTGCCGTTGCGGGCACCGGACACTGTCGGATTGCAAACCACCTTCCAGGTCAGCGACTCACCGTTGTTTAAGCCCACCACGGTTGGCGCTTCACTGATCGTGAAGTCACTACCACCCGCCACAATCGATGCGCTAGTGATATTCAACGTCATCTCGCCCACATTGCTCACCACCACATCGGTAGCACCAGACGCAGCACCGACGATGGCGTTGCCAAAATTGATCGAAGGCGGTGTCACAGAAATAACCGGAGCTTGGCCAGCGCCAGCAACCGGAATCAGCACGATCAGGTTGTTGTTGTCATTGGTTGCTAAACGTACATTGGCCGTACGTGCCCCTCGGGTGGCCGGCGTGAAGTTGACATTGAGTGGCATCGTTTGGCCGCCATTGACAACGAGCGTGGTGGGCACTGCGAAATCGCCGGGATTGGTACCAGTTTTGGTAATGGTAATGTTGAGTGGGATGTTGCCACTGTTGGTCACCATGACGGTCAGCATGCTGGTGGTTGCGACCTGTACGCCGGCAAAATCGAGGCTGGCGACATTGAGCGCCATGTCGGCGCGGGCGGGCGTGCATTTCACCGCGATGGTATCTACAGCGGTCGGATCGCTGTCGCTGACAATGTTTAGCGTGGTGGTGAGTTCGGTGGTGGTTGCATTGGCGGCGGGATTACAGCGCAGCCCTACGGTTTTTCCGCCCGCGATGTCGAGGCCGGGCCCGGTGGTATAGGTGCAGTGTTGGAGATCCGTTGGACATGACATGCCGCCGGTAAGGACAATTTGAAATGACGCTGCAGCGCCGCCGGTAAGTGAAACCTCGCTCACCGTAAGTGGCCCGGTGGCACCGGCTTTGCGGGTCATGGTCGCGTTGCGGACACTCGAAGTTGTACCGACGTTCACCAAGGCAAAATCGACCGTGAGCGGTGCGGTATCGAGCACTGCGGTAGTCCCGGTGCCTGATAAGTTCACGACCACGGATTCGGCGGGGATATTATCGGTAATCGTCATTGTGCCGGCGATGGCACCGTTGCTCGACGGATCGAACTTCACGGTAAATGTGCGGCTGTTGCCTGCCGTGATGGTGGTTGGCAAGGCCGGCGATACCAAGCTAAAATCGGCATTTGAAAACACCACATCGGTAGGCCCAATCGTGATGGTGAGTGGGCCGGTGTTGGTAATCGTGATGGTTTGGTTCGTTGTGGTTTGGGTTAACGCGGCATCGTTGCTGCGAAAGCTGCCGAACGCAACGGTGGCCCCAGGCCCGGTGAGTGCGGCGTGGGCATGGCGACTGCCCACCAGCGAGCAAGTCAGCATGACCAGTGCGGCGAGTATGGTTGGGCCCAAGCGTCGTAGACTACGGAAGTATGTTGAAATCATCGATTTTCCCCACGCGATCGTACCCCTGTCCCACGCTCTGCGATAGCCACAAAATGGCTTTGTGCAGTGCAGCTCACAGATAGACGGCGCCGGGCCAAAGAGACTCACTAAAAGAGCTGCCCAAAGCGTCGATTTTAGAGCGACGTTTGCTAGCATGCCGGCATGGAAAAAACAGCGAGTGGTCTTGAGTACGAAGATGTTGTTGCCGGTACTGGCGCAAGCCCGATGCGTGGCCAAACCTGCGTGATGCACTACACCGGTTGGCTTTGGGCCAACGGTGCCAAAGGTGCAAAATTTGATAGCTCGGTCGATCGCGGTTCACCGTTTGAATTTCCACTGGGCCAAGGTCGTGTCATCAAAGGTTGGGACGAAGGCGTCGCTGCGATGAACATCGGTGGCAAGCGCTTGCTGCGCATCCCGCCCGATCTCGGTTACGGTGCGCGTGGTGCGGGCGCGGTGATTCCGCCGAACGCCACGTTATTGTTTGAAGTTGAATTACTCGGCGTCAAATAACGCTATGAATCGCCTGCGTCAGCTGCTTGGATATCTTGGCCGTGATGGCGTGACGGAGTTGGTGCTTGGCACCGGCCGAGCAATCGCCATCAAAGCCGATGGCAACTACAAGCCGATCACGGCAGCGGCGATCACAGCGGAACAACTTCATGCGCTGGTCGTGGATTCACCGCTAGCCGCTCATATTCCCAACGGCGACAGTAACGGCACTCCAACGGTGATCGCGATTGAGACTCGAAGTTACCGAGTGCAAATCGCTCGACGCGGCGAAGCTGTGCTGATCAAAATTGAGCTAGCTGGTGTTGCACCGGTTGTGCATGCGCCGGTACCGCGTGCCCCGACCCCAACGCCGGTGGTGATGCAAGCTGCTCGTGCTGCGACGCCGGCACCCGTCGCAACTTTTCAAGGCATGGCAGGCATTGCCGCTGCGATTGATTTGGAGCTTAGCGACGGCGGCCAATCATTTGATCTGCCAGCGCCCGCAACTGCGCCGATCTTCGCACCGCCGCGTGTGGCCGCGCCAGCCCCGGCGATAACAGCGCGGGCTTTAACGCAGTCTGTGCCGGCAC
>JAYWHS010000109.1:0-1737 GCA_043777635.1 Kofleriaceae bacterium
CCGGTGTTGGCCCGTGATGCGCAGATTACGGCGGTCGACAGGGTCAGTCATCGTCGCACAGCTGGCCACGTTCTGCGGCTAAACGCAAGGGCCAATGCAGGTCCGCGTGATTCCGGCTGAAATGCACCGAGCTTGGATTCGCAGTTCGACCTTGGTTCTCGTATACTACTCGAACGATGTGGCTTGGTAAGACTAGTGCTTGGTATGTTCCCGGTTCGCGGGCAATGGCATTGGCCTTGGTCCCAGTAGCGTTTTGCTTGTTGCTCCTCGGTGTTGCCACCAGTTGGGCTGGCAACAACAAGAGTGCTGCGATCTTGCGAGCCACCGGGGAGGGCGGCGCAGATCTCCAGGACCAACTTACGCAGGTGATCGAAAAAGATTTTGGCTACAAAGTCGCGAGTTCCCGTGCTGTCAGTGATGCGATGGATGAGTTGGGCCTCGACGACGATGAACAATCGGAGCGGCCGCTGCAAAAATTGGGCATTGAAGTTGAAGTGGCCGTGGTGTTTCGAGTGCGGACCAGCAAACTCGACAGTGGCGGGCACAAAGGTGAAATCACCCTGATTTTCGCCGACAAGCGCAAGACTCGGTCTTTCACGATCTATTACGGCGCGCGCGCTAGTGGCACATCGATCGACCGCAAGCTACGCGAAACCCTTGATGTAGTGTTGCTCGGTAAAGCGGCGAAGCGCGTTGATGACCGTGATGACCAAGCAGATGACGACAGCGGCCGGCGCAATGGCAACGCGCGGCGCGATGACGACGAAGACGACGACCAAGCATCGAATGATAATCAAGACGATGATCGTCCCAAAAAGAAAAAGAAGAAGCGGTCACGCGATGACGACGATGAGGATGAAGACCTTAGCGAAGAGCAATTGCGCGCGATGTTGCACGGCGCTAATCGGGCTGCCATCCGGGTCGATTTTGGCCCTTCCATGGTGGCGCGTTCGCTCAGCTTTAATTCGAACCCCATCGCCAATCCGCCGCGCGGCTATTCCAACTCGCCGGTGCCAGGCGCGCGCATTGCGATGGAGTTTTATCCATTGGCCTTGCGCAATCGGCTTGGTGCCGGGGCTGGCCTAGGCTTTGGCCTCGACTATGACCGCACCCTGTCGCTGTCCGTGCGGGTGCCACAAACCGACGGCTCGGTCATTTCATTGCCAACCACGCAATCGCGATTGTTTGCGGACCTGCGTTATCGCTTTGTGTTTGGCAATCGGGCGACCAGCCCGTCACTTACCGTCATTGCGGGGTACGGCCAACGCGATTTTGCGGTTGACCGCTTGCCGTTATCGGCCAGTGGCATCGTGCTTGATATGCCAGATGTCGGCTATCGCATGTTTGCACCGGGCCTTAATGCGCGGTTCCCGGTGGCATCAACGGTGGCGTTGGGTGTGCAAGCGCGCGGTTTGTTGGTTTTTGATGCTGGGGCAATTCAAACCAAACAAGAATATGGCCAAGCCACGATCACCGGCGTTGAAGCCAATGCCTTTATCGACATCTTGCTGGGTGAACGGTTTGCTATCAAAGTAGCCGGTGATTTCGCGCTGCTGGGTTATTCGTTTACCGGCAACGGTGAGCAATCGAACAATCGCGACATGGACCCGGCGACCAAAGATGTCGGTGGTGCGAGTGATCGTTACATCGGCGCTTCAGTTACGATGGCCGTGTTGTTCTAAGATGATGCCGACAACAGGAGACAACGAGATGGTGCGACGATGAACGCGCGCGGCC
>JAYWHS010000110.1:0-1737 GCA_043777635.1 Kofleriaceae bacterium
GTGCTAGCAGCATTGCCGTTGCGCTTAGCTCAGTATCTCGATCGCGCTGCCACTGTGATTCCCATGGGCATTCACGTCGAACGCTTCGCTGCGCTAGCAGCTTCGCGGGTCGAGCAACCAAGCGATCGACTATATGATCGCCCGCGCGTACTCGTCGTCGCGCGTCACGTTGCGATCAAAGGTGTTGATGTTGTGCTCGATGCCTTGGCGCATCTGGCTTCGCCCATTCATCTGGTGATTATCGGCGACGGTACACTGCACGCCAGCTTGCAAGCCCACGGCGCAGCCCAACAACTGCGCTATCCGCACCATCACATTGAATTCACCGGCGCGTTGTCGCCGATGCAAC
Organism: Kofleriaceae bacterium; assembly: GCA_043777635.1. Lineage (GTDB taxonomy): Bacteria > Myxococcota_A > Polyangia > Haliangiales > Haliangiaceae > JABFXX01. The sequence continues at coordinate 350 of JAYWHS010000110.1, forward strand.
GCGATCGCGAATACCAACGAGCTTCGATGGTCGTTGTACCCTCGCGCCAACTCGCCAACGGCCGCTGCGAAGGTATGCCGCAAGTCGCTATCGAAGCCCTCGCCTGCGGCCTGCCCCTCGTCGCCACCCGCACCGGCGGCCTCGCCGGTCTACCCGCGCCGGTAACCTTGTGCGCCCCCGATTCGCCCGTCGAATTGGCCGCCGCCATCGCGCACGTCTTGGCCGCGCCACCTGATTCACAAGCTTGTATAAACCTTGCCGACAAGTTTGCCTGGCCCAACATTCATCAGCGGCTGTTGGAGCATTGGCTGTAGCTTCGGTCGCTATGCCACCGAATGTCTAAGTTCAATAGAATGAACAATACAAACTTGAGAGGCCGCCGATAGCAGCGCTTCGCCAGCCGAAGGCATAGCGTATCTGGTCCATACTTCAATGACGACCTGCCGTCCAATCGCTAATGGGTACACCTCCGCTAGTTGCTTATCGACGACAAAGTTTATGTAAGCTTCCAGTTTTGCTTGTAGGGCGCGTACATGTACAGGGGTATCTGTCCAGTCCCAGGCATCAATTAGACTCAGCACAATTTTATCTGTTGGCGCATGTAATGAAATTGCATCGACGACATCAGGGAGATCTACTGCCATCGGTAAGGGGCCTCTCAATCTTGACCTTTGTGGACAAATCCGCTCGGCCACACGGCGTCGATAATAACCGCCGAGCGCGCTACCGCCTGGTCACCGCGCGCCATACCAACAGTTGTAGCGCTGCGGCATGCGTGGTCACTCGATCGGCGTCGGTCAGGCGTGCAAGCACGGTTGCTGGCGGAGCTGCGTGGCGCCAGGTAGCGTCGTGCCTCGCCGAGCTAGCGGCGGCGCGGCCACGCTGGTCGACTTCGTAGTCCACGGCCTGAACGGCTTCCTCCAGCGTCGAGAAGCGCTCTTTGATGCGATCGTCAATTGCAACTTCCCAGCGCTTGCCTCGGGCCGCGCGCGCAAGCACGGTTGCCGTGCTGATCACGTTGGTTGCGCGAGCATAGTGCAGGCCCACGCCGTGCCGCCCCAACGAAAACCACGCGTTGCTGGAAATCGCACGTACTTCTTTGTGTACGTCGAGGGTGAGTGGATCAAACGCAGCAGCGCGATCTTGAATCTCGCGCAATGTCAGCGCGCCGGCTTCAAGCTCAAACTCGGGATAATCGAGTTGCAGTTGGTCCCATGCACGCGCGGCTTCGCGGGCATCGTCGCCGAACAGGTCCATATCGCGAGGACAGCCAAACAAACTCGGCAACGTACACAGACTGAGCACCGAAACGTCGACGAAGTCCAAGATCAAACAGTCCTGTTTGCCTTCGGCCAACCGTGTGCCTCGGCCGACGCATTGCGCATACA
>JAYWHS010000111.1:0-1734 GCA_043777635.1 Kofleriaceae bacterium
AAACTTGCGCGCGAATTTCAGCGCTGGCGCAAGCTGGCAAACGGATTGCTGCGGACGATGGCGCTGGTGCCAAAGGTTGGATAATCGGTGCGCGCGATGGCGGGGGCACAGGGGAAATGTCCGAGCGCACAGTTTGACGAAAAGCTGATGTCGTCGACGAACGTATTTGGATAATTAACACATGTGTTGTGCCAAGAATTGCAGTCGTCCAGGTCGTAGTCGACATCTAAGGACGAGTATCCGCTGCGAAATTGGCTTAGCTGATGGGGCAACTCAATCCGCGGCTTGCGCCACTGCGCCAAATATTCAGTGTCACCACGCGGTGCCTTGGTAAACCAGTGGTGATAAGGCCACACTGTGTTGGCCTCAACATCGAGGCTGTCGTGTTCGGTGGAACGGTCGTAATAGAACGTCAGATCGTAGCGGCCTGGCGGCAAATCGCTAAACGCAAAAACGCCAGATGCGTTGCTGATGCTTATGGCTGGTTGCAAGCCGGCCGCGACGAGTGCGGGGCTGGTTGCTAGTACCGTAACCTCGGCCAACACTTGGTGGGTTTTGCGATCTAACAGAGTTCCGAAAATTGCGCCGTGGCTGCGGTCGAAGTGACATCGCCGTTCATCTCTAACGGTCAACGTTGGCGGCGCAGTGCGAGCGATCTTTGCCACCGCACCGCCACAGCCGACGACGCAAAATAGTGTCGACGCCAGTAACAGCGAGGATCTGCGGATGATTTGATGAGCTATCACAGTGCGCATTAGCTTGTTCCTTGGATCAAAAAAACCGACATGTTTGACGCTCACATTCTTTAACAAAGCTCGACCCGGTTGCAATTTTCAGCGCTGGCGCATAGCAAATGGATTGCACGGGTAAAGGCCACGCGCACAATTCGACGAGAAGCTGCCGTCCAAGAATGAGGCTGGAAAGTGCCGCGTGAAAAGATCGCTATGGTCATCAATGACGTAATTAGTCTTCATGCCATCAGTCTCAAGGTCCGGCCTTACTGGTTGGCCAGGCAACACAATGCGCTGCTTGCTCCACTGCGCCAAATATTTGGAGTCACTACGCGGTGCCCGGGTAAACCAGTGGACGTACGGCCATACCTTGTTGGGCTCAACGTCGAGGATGAGGTGTTCGGTGGCACGGTCGTAATAGAACGTCAGATCGTAGCGGCCTGGCGGCAAATCGCTAAACGCAAAAACGCCAGATGCGTTGCTGATACTTACAGCTGGTTGCATGCCAGCTGTAACCAGTGCCGAGCTGGTTGCGACTACTGTAACTTCCGCCAACACGTCGTAGGTTTCTCGGTCTTTCAACGTCCCGAAAATTGCGCCGTGGCTACGGTCGAAGTGACATCGCCGTTCGTCGCTTACGGTCAACGTTGGCGGCGCAGTGCGAGCGATCTTTGCTGCTGCACCACCACAGCTTGCAACGCAAATCAATATTGCTGCCAGCAACGGCGAGGATCTGCGGGCGGATGCGTGGACTGACGTCATGCTCATTGGACTATACGCCATCTCGAAATAGCTCGTGGCTTGGATTCATCAGCGCTAGCGCAAGCTAACTTCCGTCCGTAGCACAACATTGTTTCCAACCGCACTTGCACCGATAGTTCAGCTGGGCGGATCGGCGCGGATCGCAAATTGACCAGGTGCTTTTGTTAGCCAGTTTGCTTCGCATTTTGCGCCAGCAACGCAAAGGCCTGGGCATCTTCCAGCCAAGCTAACCGCTCCAATG
>JAYWHS010000112.1:0-1732 GCA_043777635.1 Kofleriaceae bacterium
CGCCGCCGATGCACGGCCAGCACCCGAAGCCTGAAGTTAGCGTGGTACTAGATGTTGCCGGAAAAAATCAAGCTGGATTTTTTCGCGCGCTAAATTCAATTTTGGATCTGACACCATGTGGGTCCCAGCCAACATCACTACCTCAGCACGCTTGCCGCCGACGTACAGCGCTTCAAGCAACGCCAACGTATGCGCAAGATGCACATTGTCGTCGGTAATGCCGTGAATTATTAACAACGGCCGTGCAAGTTTAGCGGCGTGGGTTAAGGCGCTGGTGTGGGCGTACCCTGCCGCATTGCTGGTCGGAGTTTTCAGATAACGCTCCGTGTATACGGTATCGTAGAGCTGCCAGTCGGTGACCGGCGCGCCGGCGACCGCAGCGTGAAACACCTCGGGGTAAAGCAACACGGCCATCGTGGCAACGTAGCCACCAAACGACCAACCAAACACACCGACGCGAGCCATGTCCATTTCGGGATGCGCTGCACCCATTGCCTGCAAGGCGGCAATCTGATCGTGCATCGGCACCGTGATCAGATCTTGAAGTATTGCGCGCTCCCAACTTCGACCGCGATTTGGCGTGCCGCGACCGTCTGCACGCACGACGATGAAGCCCGCGTCGGCGTACCATTGATCCATCAGATAGGCATCACGGGCGGCGGTCACCTTGTGCGCACCCGGGCCGCCATACACCTTGAGCAGCACGGGGTATTTTTTGCCAGGATCAAAATCACGCGGCCGGGTGATCGCGGTGTTAAAGATACGCGTTGCATCTTTTGGATCAGGCATTTGTTCGAGCACCGTGGTCGGGACCAAGGCGGGCAACTCTGCCACCGACGGTAAAACAGTGATCTTGCCGTTGGCAGCCACCACCGTCACAGCGAATCCACCGGTGCGCGCAGCTGTCCCCATCACCACAACCCCATGCTTTGCATATGCGGAGCTTACGCCTCCCGCCGCAACGTCACTCAATGCGATCGGCGGCGCTGGCGTCACACCGCTGAGCGCAATTTTGTAAACATGGGATTGCCGCGCATCGGCCGCCGCCACTACAAAGGCAACGCCAGCGTCGGTGTCGACCCCTACCAACGAACGCAAACCCAGCTTTGCATCGGTCAGCACAGCGACGCGTTTCCCAGCGGCGTCGTAGCGTTCGAGTTGCCAGGCACCGCTAGCCTCCGACATCCACAAGTAGCCGCTGCCATCGTCGAACCAATACGGGGCACCGTCGGCGACATTGATCCACGCGGGGTCTTTTTCGGTGTGCACGACGCTCAACGAAACAGCCCCGGCCCCCGTGTGTTGCGACGTGCGATGGCTTGCGATCAACATGCGCATTTCAGTTTGAGTACGATTGAGAACGGTGAAACTCAGGGGTGCGTTGTTGCGCCAGTCAACATCGACCAAATAGGGAAAACTCGCGATATCCCACGTCAGCCAGGTTGGTTGCACCGTTGGAGTGGCGTCCACGGCAATGATCCCAAGATCGACGATTGCATTGTTCCGCCCAGCCCGCGGGTACTTAAAAGGCACTGGCGCACTGTCATTGTTTCGACTGTCCGCAACATACAAGGTGTCAACCGCCCGCGCATCGGTGCGTTGAAACACAATGCTACGACTATCAGGCGCCCACCAGTAACCACGGGTCCGGCCAAGTTCTTCTTGAGCTGCAAAATCTGCAACCGCATATTCAAAGTCAGCAGGATGTTGGGTCAACCGCGTCGGCGCAGAA
>JAYWHS010000113.1:0-1729 GCA_043777635.1 Kofleriaceae bacterium
TGGCACACGAAGCCGCCAACAAAGCGACCAGCGCAGCGGCGGAAGTAACCACAGGGGTGAGTGCAGAGCGTTTCATGCAGTCAGGTAGAGCAAGCCTAATGCCAACGCAAGCTACTGTAATTATTGAATGGATAGCCGACTTGCCAGTGGTCTCGGCGAGCCGCTGGGATCAACAGACCTTACGGCACCGAATCGTAGGCTATGGATGCAACACAATGGTGGCGGCCAGCGCGCCGTCGAGCGGATGAGCAAGTTTGACCCCGTTGGCGGTGAGGTCAAAGGCAAAAATCGCCAGGTATTGGTCAGTTGCTAGCGAACCCGGTGCATCGCCCGGCATGTGTTTGATCGTCCACGCAAACACATCGGCGGCGGTGTGAAATTGCACGTCGCGTTTAGCGCCAGCCCGTGGTGCCAACGGAAATGCTGCCGCGCCCACGACCGGCGGCGCACCATCGACGCCTTGGCCGGCATCGCCATGACAACGTGCGCAAAATTGAACGTAGAGCGCTTTGCCGTTTTCAATCTGGGTTGCGGTGGCGTCAGTTGCGCTCGTAGTTATGCCTGGAGTTTGCGTAGCAGTGGCGGTGCTGCCACAACCGACGAAGATTGCCAACGCGAGCGGTGCTAAAAATTGTTTCATGCTCAGTAGAGCGGGCCCCGTGTCAAATTGTTACAATAATTCTACAGCTCGCATCACCGCAGCTGTGACGCGAATGCATCGCGCGCCATCGAACCCATACGCTGCATGCGCATGGCCATCGAGCGTGGTGGTCAACAAAGCTGCAATGTCAGCCCGAGCGCGATGTAGCCGCACGCGCACGGCAGCTTCCGAAATTTGCAGACAAATCGCGGTTTCAGATGTGTCGAGCTCCATAACGTCGCGCAGCACCATCACTTCGCGATGACCTTGCGGCATCGTGGCTAGCATTTTTTCAAACAGCGCTCCGAGTTGATGACGCGCCGTCGCGGCCTCGGGCGTTTCGTTGCTGTCAACCATGTCGGCAACTTCCGCAATTGCTGGCACTTTGCGCGCATGCGCGATCGCTGTGCGTGCGGCAATGCGAGTGGCCCAGGTCGCAAAGGCAGCTTCGCCACGAAAGCCCGCGATGCTGCGATAAATCACCAACCATGTGTGTTGCAACGCATCTTCGGCGTCGTTATCGCTGCGCATGATAGCGCGCACCACCCGATACAGCCGTTGGTTATACTTTTGCACCAACATTTCAAAAGCTCGATGGTCGCCAGCACATACCGCTGCGACTAGAGTGGCATCAGCGGCACTTGCTTGAATGGGAAGGGTTGGTACGGGCAAAGGTTCGGTCACACCAGAGCAGAGCGCACTCACCTGGGATTTGTTACAACAAATCGCCGAAATCGTTAGCCCGTCCTGGACAACGGCGAAAATCGAAGCTGGGTCGCTTACTGACGCCGTTCTTTGGGGCTAAACCGCGCTTCGCCTTGTAACCAGCGCAATAACGATTCCACCGCGCGTGGTGTACGGCATCGACTCCATCGCTGCGTGTTGATCGGTGCGGCGCTCGGTGACCCGGCCCGCTACATTGCGGAGTTAGGCGAGAAGTGTCCGATATCCGGACGATGTGTCCAGCAGCTGGACAGCGGTGTCCCAACGACGGACACACGGGAAAACAAGTTCGATTTTCGGCGGTGATTTTGGCGTGGTCGCCGATAAACCAAGGATGTCGTTACCTCGCGAAATTGTAGCTGGTCG
>JAYWHS010000114.1:0-1728 GCA_043777635.1 Kofleriaceae bacterium
AGTTCGTAGGAGTTTGAGCGTAACCACATGAATCAAGAAACATTTGTCGTAGAGTTTGCACAATGAGCGGTCGCGGCGGACGCTTTGATCGTCGTCGGCCGGAGCAAGGGCTCCGCATTAACCACCGCATTCGGATTCCCGAAGTACGCGTGATTGGTGCCGACAATGAAGCTGTTGGTATCGTTTCTACCCAAGAAGCGCTGCGTATGGCTGAAGAAAAAGGCCTCGACCTAGTTGAGATCTCACCGCGCGCATTTCCGCCGGTTTGTAAGATCATGGACTACGGCAAGTACAAGTACGAAGAAGCCAAGAAGAAGCAACAAGCTAAAAAACGTGCCTCAACGGTGGAAACTAAGGAAATTAAGTTCCGCCCAAAAACCGAAGAGCACGATCTTGCTTTCAAAGTGAAGCACATCCGGCGCTTCATGTTGGACGGCAACAAGGTCCGTTTGGTGGTGGTGTTTCGTGGTCGCGAAATTACCCATCCTCAAACTGGTGCCAACATGCTTAACCGCGTGGTCGAAGCCACGGCGGATATTGCAACCGTGGAAGCCACGCCTAATATGGAAGGCCGCCGTATGTTAATGGTGGTTGCGCCAAAACCAGGTGTTGTTCGCAAAGCTATGGATGCCAAAAAGGCTGCTTTGGCGGCGGCGCAAGCCCAAGCCAACGTCAAAAAAGACCCAACCAAGCCTACTGCGCCTGAGCCGGAAGTTGACGACGATGACCTCGATGAAGACGAGATCAACGCCGACATCACGGAAGAGGACGAAGGCGAAGAAGACTAGCCATCGGGCGGCCGAGCGCTCGACTGCTCACCGCATACTTCAGCTGTTATGACAGACTGACTGCAAATGAAGTAAAATCAGCAGCTTGTGTGCTGAACAACATTTGAGTCCGTGTCTTTTCTGAAGTTTCCTCGTTTTGCTTCTGTGATCCCACGTTTTGACAAAATGCCTTCGATTCTCATTCTTCGCTCTTGAGATCCTCAATCGGCTAAGGCATAAACCACGTCCCTCACGATCATCGTGACCATCTAGAGATTCAAGATGCCCAAGGTAAAATCACATTCCGGTGCCAAAAAGCGGTTTCGCAAAACTGCTTCGGGCAAGTTTAAATTCGGGCGCGTTAACAAACGCCACTTGCTAACGCGTCGTACGCACAAGCGTAAACGACAACTCCGCAATGCTGGCTATGTCGTACACGCGCATCATCATCAAATCGCGATTTTGCTGCCGTACGCCTAGCTAACTAACGAGCTACTCAGGCAACCTGCCACGTAGCTTACCTAATTGATCTTCGCTACTACTTACCAGGTGATCTATGCCACGCGCTAAAAGAGGCTTCAAAGCCCGTCGTCGTCGAAATCGTATTCTCAAAGCTGCTAGCGGTTTCCGCGGCAAGCGTTCGAGCTGTCATGCAGCCGCGAACGAAGCCGTGCAACACGCTTGGATGCACATGTACCGTTCGCGCAAAGTGCGCAAGCGAGAATTTCGTGCACTTTGGATTCAACGCATCAACGCTGCGGGCCGTACGCTGGGTCACAGCTACTCCAAGTTGATGGGCAAGCTCATCAAAGCCGAAATCGGTTTGAACCGCAAAATGCTCGCCGAAATCGCTATCAGCGATCCAGTGGCATTTGCAGCGATCGTCAACGCGGCCTAAGCCTCCTGACACGATTTCTCACGACGAGAACTGGAAGCGGCGGCTCTAACGAGTCGCCGTTTT
>JAYWHS010000115.1:0-1725 GCA_043777635.1 Kofleriaceae bacterium
CCAGCGCACAGTTGGCCTTGGCGTTCGATCACCCGAAAGACTTTTTCGGCTGGTGCCGAAATGGTTAGGCCAAGATACTCATTGGCGGCGACCCCTTCGGCTGACACAACATTGCGGACGCCTTCATACGTGTAATCGACGACGGTGACCCGTTCGTTTTCGATCAGCGCGCGCGATGTTACACCGTTAAATTGAAAGGTGGTTTTGTATTGATCGAGTGGTTCGTCATTGGCAATACCGGTTCGGACGACAACATCAATGCAGGTTTGTACTGGCGATAACGTGGTTAGTGTCGCTTCATCAAGAAGTGCATCGTGGCGAATGGCGCTCGGCGTGGACTCCGTGTGGCGGCCGCCGGGTGCGGCGCCCCGCGTTGCCATATAACCGGTTAGACGTGCGTACTTGGTGCCGACTTGTTGCGGCGAAATTTGCGTGCCAACTTTAACGGTGGCACAGCCGGTAACTAACATTGCAGCAGTGGCGAAACGTTTCATCTGCGGTTGATGACATAGCGGCAAGGCCAGTGCAACGTAGATTATGGCGGTCTCGCGGTTTCGGCACGCGCCACGGTCGGTCGGCTAGTTGCAAGCGCTCAGGAACCGCGTTACTACGCACGCCGCATGCAAGATTACAGCGCTGTCGTCGAAAAACTACGTGGCAAACGGGTGCTGGTGGTCGGCGATGTGATGTTGGATGAATACTTGCGCGGCGATGTTGCGCGCGTATCGCCCGAGGCACCGGTGCCGGTGTTGGAAGTTAGATCCCAAGAACTGCGACTTGGCGGTGCCGGTAATACCGCTGCCAATGTGGTTGCGCTCGGCGGTACGGCGATGCTGGTTGGTTTGATTGGCCGCGACGAAGCTGCGCGCCATGTCACCGCGCAAACCACCAAACTGCGAATTGCCGCGATGTTGTCGGGCGATGCGACCCGGCCAACGACCAAAAAAACTCGGTTGATGGCGCAAGCCCAAGCTATTGTACGGTTGGATCAAGAAAAACGTCATCCGGCCGATGCTGGCGCATGCACCGCGATGCGTGAATCGATCGACAAAGCGTTTTCGGCGATTGGTGTCGATGCAGTGGTTATCTCCGACTATGGCAAAGGCACGATCACTGCGGAGATTGCGCAATATGTAATTGGAGCGGCACGCGGTAAAGCCGTGCCGATTATTGTTGATTCAAAACGTCGCGACCTAGCTGTCTTTCGCGGTGCAACGTTGCTGATGTTGGACCTTGGCGGGCTTGATCGCGCGGTGCCTGCGGGGCTGATCAATCACACCGTCGAAGCACTAGCCGTGGCGGCGACAGCGCTAGCCACGCTTGCCAACGACGCTGCGCTGGTAGTGCGGCGTGGCAGCGAGGGTTGGTCGTTGTTTACGCCGGGGGCAGAGCCGGTGCACGGCGACGCTACAACCAAAGAGGTATTCGAAGGCACCGGCGCGTGCGATACCCAGGTAGCGATGCTGGCGTTGGCCTTGGCGGCGGGCAGCGAGCTTATCTGTGCATTGCACCTCGCGCACCGCGCCGCTGTGGTGAGTAAGCGTGGCGCGAGCACGGCGAGTGCCATCGAGTTACTCGCGGCGTTGGCAGCTCAACGCACGGAAGCGGCCGAAAGCCCCGCCCCGTGAGCGTTGCGCCGACGCCCGCACCGATCATTGCACCGTCGGCCAGCGGGCTGCGCGCAGCTTGGCGGCGGTGGGGTTGGGTGGCGCGGTGGGGCGGTAC
>JAYWHS010000116.1:0-5692 GCA_043777635.1 Kofleriaceae bacterium
CCAGTACAGTTGCGATTTTCACCTCGTCCTCGACGATTAAAATCATCGGTCGCGCGCTGCTTGCCGGCGCCGCGTCACTGATTGAACCACTTGCCGGCAGCGTCAGCGACGGTGGCTCGCTCATGTTGTCCTCGATGAGCTGGTGCTTACAGTGACGTTAGTAGACAGGCATCGCAGGCGAATTTCCATGCGGACTCCTCCCAACGGACTTGGCGTTGCGCGGATCGTGCCGCCATGCGCAGCGATAATGCGTTCACAAATTGCTAAGCCAAGGCCCGCGCCGCCGAAGGCTCGCGATCTCGATGGATCCGCTCGATAAAATCGATCAAACAAATGCATCAAGTGGTCGTTTGCCACACCTGGCGCCGAATCATCAAAGCGTAGCTGAAGCTGATCGGTTACCACTACGCTACTGATTTGGAGTTGCCCACCTGCATCTGTATAGCGCAAACTGTTTTCTAACAGGTTGACAAACACTTGTTGGAGTCGGGCACGGTCGCCATCGATCAGCGTCGCCGCTATCGACCCCAATGTACTTTCTAGGGTAAGGCCGCGCTGCTTGAAACGGTTCCGAAATGTCGCAATGGATTCGTCGAGTGCCACGGCGATCTCCATCGGCGTACAAACCAGTTCTAGTTCGCCACGGTCGGATTGGGCCAGTTGATCGAGATCGCTCACCAACCTATCAAGCCGCGCGATTTCAGCCTGCAATGACTCGAGTGCTGCTTGATTGAGCGGTTGCAAACCATCGAGCATCGAATCGACTTCAGCCCGCAGGATCGTGAGCGGTGTTCTTAATTCGTGCGACGTGTCGGCAACCCATTGGCGCCGTGATACTTCGTTGCTCGCGAGTGTGCGCGCCAATGCATCAAAATCGTGAGTCAGCTGGCCCAGCTCATCGCGCTGATCGATTGAGATCCGTACGTTATAATCACCTGCAGTAAGGCGTCGTGCCCCAGCGCTCAAGGCATCGATTGGGCGGAGTAATCGACGCGTGATTAGCCAGCCTGCCAGCACGCCCAAGATCATTGCCACCGTTGCAATCAAGACAATCTGGGAGCGCACTTGCGCGATATAGTCGCGATCGAGTTCATCGTCGTAGTTGGTAATCGCTCGAACTCCAAGCCAGCCGACCGTTGCGCCAAGAGCCGTCAAGCGTAGCCTGGAGGCAGCGTCGGAAAGTTCGCCGCGCCCAACGACGGGACGACCCCAAGCGTCGTACAAGGTGACGCGCGGAGGTAGTTCAAGTGGATCTCGATGACCATCTTGGTCGAGAGGTGGCCGAAGCGGCGGCTGATCATCCGACCAATCAATGGCTGGGGGCGGAGCACTCGGCGGCTGAGTGCCTGGTGGTTGTGCCGGGCGCGGCCGGCTGCGTTCCTCACGCGGCATCGGGTTAGCGTTACCATCATCTGCATCATCGTGCTGGGCCCGCAACATTGGACCAAATAGCTGTGGTTGCTGCGCCAGCGCAGCCCAGCTGCCGTCGCGCAGGTATAGCGCATTGAGTCGCCGCACTGCGGGTGCTAACCGCGCCTCTTCGATGGCGCGCACGTAACGCGAAAACCCACGCTCGACGCTCACGTACAAAGAAACCGCAACCAACGCGACTACGACTAGCAACATCGACAGAATCGCCAACGTGATGCGATGCACCAGCCGCAATCGTGATTTTTTTGGGTTGGTTTGCATGTAGCTGAGTCACACTGCGCAGAGTTTGAACGAGGTGTATTGAGGTCCGCAACCACCATTCGACGCTACCGTGAATTCGTTGGATTCAGAAAATGCTGGTTTGGCAACGACTACCCCTATTCAAAGAGTGTATCTGGGAATTGTGTAGCGAAGATGAGCGACATCGCCGCGTGCGAGCTCTGCTGGCGAGGGCCATGCGCCAGGTATGCGGTAGTAGGTGGGCTCGACCGAGGTTCAGGCCGTCAGGCCGTCATTATTCCAGACCTATGCGGCTTGCGGCAAGACGAGGTAACCGCTGCAAACGTCGGTCCCTGCGGATTTTAGATTTTAGCCGAGGGCCACGAACCCTGTCAAAACGTGGCACTGCCACCGACGATAGGCAGGCCTTTGTCGTCGAGAAACCGAGTGGCCGTTACCTGTCAGCGCGCTGGCCGGGTGATGCGTTCCCACTGGCTAAGCGCTTGGTCCAGCGGCTCGGTTTGCAAACCTTGCAAAATCGGCGCAAAAAACTGGGCCGGTCTGGTTGGCCGAAGGCATAGTGGTGATCAGTGCAACGTTCCTGTAAAAACAGCGTTTTTCACCGTTCCACTGCCGCGATAGCGGGTGTAGTCTGCACTCGCACCTTCACCCCACGCGCTGGGTATTAATTTATGAAATCTCGTACGCCGATGCTCGCCATCGCTTTAGCTCCTGTTTTGATGTTGGGTTCTTTTTCGTTAGGGTCACTGTCTGCTTGCAGCAGTCCGGCCAAGCCGCGGCCTATGACGTTGCAAGAAATGGTCGCCGCCGATCCGCTGCCGCTGAGCAAAGGCGCTAAGTGGACCTACAAAGTTTCGGTTTTACGTTACGAGCCTGAAAAGGATGCGGAAGTAAAACAAGAACTCGATTGGGTCACTGAAGTTGTTGATGTCAAAGAATCAAACGGTGTGACCGCATACGTGATCAAGGGTTGGCCCACCGACCTAATGGATTTTGACAAAGTCCCAGTGGCCACCGAGAAAACGATTCTGCGCTCGGACAATAACTTTTTGTGGGCCGAGAAAAACGAACCTTCACTCGACAACGCCGAAGGTTGGTTTACCTGGCCACTGATCGATGGCCAAAAGATTTGTCCAAGCGTGGAAACCACGTACTGCTGGCAAGTCTCCGCGATCGAAACTGGCTACGCCATGTCGTTCTACACCGGCCCCGATGAAGTGCTGTACGAACTTGCACCCGGTACCGGCGTGTCGCGCTTTCGTTACTTGCACCACGGCACCACCAACAAAGTGGAAGCCAAAATGGTGTCGTTTAAAAAAGGTAGCGCGAAGTAATTCGTGGCGCTTACTTGCCCTGGGCGGCGAGTGTGTTGAAGGTTTTGATCAGCTCGGGCATGAACGCAGCGAAGTCTGCATACTTTGCGCGTTCGGTTTGGTAACGCAGCAATAGTTTGGCGAGCACAGGGGTCCAACGAAATTCGTTGCGAATCTGCTGCTGCGCTTCTTGGTTCGCTGCGGCTTGGCCGTTGCGATCGAGCGTGTACAGCACCACCAACGCGCGCACGATGGATTCGTCGACGAAGGTCTTCCAGTTGTTGTAGGCTTGCTTTTTCATTGGCGCTTCGACTGACGCAAACAAGTTGGCACCAGCGGATTCGAATGCGGGGCGGTTGGCATCAATGAGCGGATTGACGTAGGAGTGGGCCATTTCATGGATGAGCAGGGCCACGGTGAGGTCATCGTTGAGCGGCATGCCGTCGGGGGAGCGGATGCCGAGGACCTGATAGAATTCCTGAGTGCCGTCGGGTAGGGTTGCGCGCACGCCGAAGTTGCGGTTGCCGGTGAGCAGACCGGGTACGACGATGTAACGGGCTTTGGCTTTGGCGCCGAAGAAGGCATCAAACCAAGGCACCGGTTTGGCTTGGTCGAGGATGATGCGCAGACCGGCTTCGACGTCGGTGAGATATGGCTGATGGGCGGCGAGAAATTCGTCGAGTTTGCTGTCGCGTGCAAAATCGCGCAAGGTTGCAGCGTAGCTGACAAGATCAGCGCCGGTAAAGCGAGGGTCGAGGATTGGCAGCTCGTCGGGATTGAGAAGTTGCAGCTGATCATCGAGATGGGCTGCGAGGAGTAATGGCGCGTCCCAGGTGATGGAATGGCTGGCTCGGAGGGCGCGGGTTGCGACGACGGCGGGGTGGTTGGCGAATGGTGTGAAGGCAGCGTCGACGGCTTTGACGTAGGGTGTTGCTGGACCGCTGGTGTAGGCGGAGTGCCCGATGAGGCGATGTAGAATCGATAGCAGTTCGATGCGGCGATCGACGCGGACGGTGACTGCGACAGCGTCGGCGGCAGCATTTGTTTCTGCGACTGCTACTGGGGCGGTGTTTTTTGCTGGCGGTTTCGTCGACGAAGAACTGTTGCTGCAGGCGACCAGAGTGCAAAGGATGCATAGGAGTAAGGTACGCATGGGAGTAGGGTAGTGCAGATCGGGTGGTGGCATGGTGTAAACGGACCGATGATCCAGTGATGCTGACTTGCGTTGGTGGTGGCATGAAGCCAGCGCCGTGCACCTACCCCCTGCGATGGCAGTGTGACCGTTCCCTCGCGGCTCTCGCGCCACCCGAGCCAGTTGATTTGCGCTCGTCGCGTGGGCCCGGAATGAACCACTTTGGGTCCTTTGAACCGGGCACTCGCGACACTCCCTCACAGTCACCTGCCATCTTGGTGGTGGCCGGTGCCCGCCGCTTCCGTGCCCTGCCCACATTATCTGCAGAACTCAACTCATTGCCGTCGAACCATTGGTCCGCCAGTCCGCCAGGCCGAAAGTCCGCCAGTCCGAAAGTCCTTCCTTACGCCGCTCGATCCATCCGCAATCCCGCAACTTGCGCCCATTGCCGCACCAACTGCAACGGCCAACTCGGCGGAGCGGCGTTGGCTTTGCTGCGAATTTGCACGATGGTTTTGGTCTTCGCCTTGACTTCAATGGTCAGCACCGAGCGCGTCGCAAAGTCGTCCATCCAGCGATGTCGCAATGACCAGATCGACGAGCGCGCCTGGACACACGCCGATGCATAGCTAGCGACGCAGTGCCGCATCGAACGGCCTTCGTGGGCTAACTGACCCGTATCTAACAATTCACAAATGAACCATTCGGCAGCACAGTGGCTGGTGCGTCGTCGGTGCGACCGGTAACGCAAAGGCTGGCAAACGTGAAGGTGCCCATTGTTGATGGCCGAGGCGTTGCTGGGCTAAGTCGCCGTGCCATGCGCGCACCAACTGCATTACCGAAGCAAAGCTGCGGCCGCAGAGGTCAACTGCCATCAAATTTGCATGCAAGAAGTCGACGATGGGTCCCATATGTAGCGGTTGGATCTTTTTGCCGCAATTCACCAGCCATTGCAGGGCAGCTCGCCACTGGGTTGGATTGGCGAAATGTTCGCTGAGTTTCGTGGCCAGTATTTGTGTGACCAGCTGCGAATCTCCGCCGAGGCCGAGGACTTCAGCGCGACGCAACGCGTGTGCGATCGCGACATGATCGGGCGTATGCAAAAACAGATGACGCATGCGACGAGTGAGCGGCATCGGCAAGCCGAGGCCAGCGACACTGGTGCCTTGGCTCAAGGTAACGGCCCACTGCCGATGCTCAGCGGGGCCGCCAAACCACGCCGCTGCCAAAAAACGTGGCGTTGCATAGTGGCCAAAAAGGTGGCCAGCTAGTGAACTCGCGACCTGGAGCGGGTGGCCATTGGTGCCAGGCCAATCGTACGGATCCCGGACAATATTGTGTGCAACTTGCAGGAGGTTGCGCAGCATCTCGACCTGCAACACAGGCCCGCGGGTTGTTGGCGTAAGCGTCATAAAGCTTGTGCGTTTACGCAGCACGTCAAACAATCGTTGCAGCAAGTCGCGCTGGGTAGATGCAGCAGCGGTCGATTCAAAAAGACCATGCAAAGCAGCGTCGACACGCGCGTGAGCGTGCCGACCAAATAAACGAGCGTTCATAGTCAGCTCCAAGGCAAACA
>JAYWHS010000117.1:0-5683 GCA_043777635.1 Kofleriaceae bacterium
CGACGGCGGACGCCATCTACCTGTTCACTGCGATCAATATCGTCCGCACGGTGGTGTGGGCCGGCTTCGCAGCTGTGCTGTGCGCAGCGATAGGCCATCAACTATCGGTCGTCGGCGGAGTCACCACACCGACACCGACACCGACATCGGCACCGCCTGTCCTGCCAAATGCTGGCGAGGTTCCGTGATTCGCGTATACTGCGCGCTGTGCCACAACCACCTGCCATATTGCCGCTCGCTGTATTGGTGTGGAGCGGCGATTCGCCGGCATTAAAATACCTGACAGTGCCGCACGCCGGGATGACGATCGGGCGCGAGCTGCTGCCCGACTCCGATGATGATCGGCTGTCGCGTCAACATGCCAAACTGACCTGGGATGGCCGGCAGTTCGAAATTACCGACCTTGGTAGTCGCAACGGCACCAACCTCGCAGCGGCACCACTCATTCATCGATCGGCCAAAGCTACACCACGCGCCGTGGTCCGCACCGGTCGAACCATCTTTGTGCTGACCCACGACCGCGTGCCAACGACGCCGCTCGAAACCGTGTCGCACGACGGCCTAGTCGTCGGACCTGCCACCTTTCGCGCGTATCAAGCGATGCTACATGCAGGTACCAACCGCCAGCATGTGGTGATCACCGGCGAGTCGGGCACCGGCAAAACCCGATACGCGCGTTTGTTAGCCAAACGGATGGCTGAGCCGACGACAATTTTTGATCCAAGTGTGCACGCCATTGCCATGGACCGCGTGATCGGCAAAGCCACCACGGTCATCATCGAACAAATCGGCAAACTTGGCGACGCCCATCGCACCGCGCTGCGCAGCTTGCTCACAACTCGCCCCGAGGTACGGATCATCACTACGTCGACGGCACCATTGGTCGACGTCGGCGTCCCAGCAGATCTGGTCACCGCCCTGACCGGCCACACCATCTACTTACCGCCACTGCGTGAGCGCTACGACGAACTGCCGACATTACTTGCTCAAACCCTGGCGACCGTTGAACCCACGCTGGTTGTTCACTCGACGTTAGTTGAAGCCAGCCTGCTCCGGCCATGGCCGTCAAACCTGCACGATTTTTTGTCGCAACTGCAAATCTGTGCTCACAGCGTTGCGAATCAAGGCAAAACCCACATTCGCGGTGAAGATCTTTCAAGCGAAGCGGGCCAACTGATGATGGGACCTCCGACGATTCAAACCGGTGCGCAACAAACTATCGCCAATATGCTGCGCAAGTCGCGCCCTGAAGAATAGTTAGCGGCGACTGCGACGACGACGACTAACTTCACGACGACGACGTGGCCAGCCGATAGCGACCACGGCTAACAGCAAGCCAGCGCTGCCACCAAGTTGCGTCGCAGTACTGGTGCGACCAGCGTTACAGCCTTCATCGCTGGCCGGCGGCGGCATTGGATCGACCGGCAAGTCCAAGCGCGTCAGGCGGACCGAATCAAGCGCGAGTTGAACTTTAGCCACCGATGGCTCGCCGGTGTTGTCGCCGACATGGACAAACTGCCCGCCGCCTGCGGCAAACTCAAACTCGCCCAATGACTGCCAGCCGTTGACGGCTGTTTGATCTAGTGCAACTGCAACTGCGGCTGCACCATTGGCGTTGACGCGGTAACTAGCCTTTTTACTCTTGCTATAAGCGGCATCGGTGTAGACCTCCACCGAATAGCGGCCGGTTTCCGCAAGGTACAAATTCCATTGCGCAAAATTTCCTTCGGCCGCAGCGTCGGTGACATACGTCCAAAGCAAATCACCTTCTGCGCCGGCGTCGGTAACGCTGCGCAAAAACATGGGATTGCCACCACCTTCAAAACAGGCGTCGCCGTCATCGACGATGCCACCGGCAGCAGCGATGACCCCGCATGGTGGGCAATCAACCGCGCAGGTTTCCGTAGTCTCCGAACCTTCGCACATGTTGTCGCCGCACGTCGCCGCAACACCGGTCATCGCCAACAGCGCGGCGCGGTCACCATTGAAACTGTTGATATCGACGTTACCGGCAATGCCGGCGATTTGGCCCGTGCTTGAAGTCTGCCAAAAGCTCCAGGTATCCCAGCCCGAAGGCAGATCGGGACAGTGATTTACATACGCTGCAACCCAAAGCGGATAACCAGGGAACGTGGCGTCGCCAACACTGTCGCGCCAAAAATAGTAGCCGGTGTAAATAATCGGTTTTTTACCCGTCGCGGCTTCGACGATGTCAATCCAGATGCGCACCTTGGCCGCGATGGTGGCCGCGGATTGACTACCGGTCGCTTCGACATCAATGACCGGCGGTAGGTCATCGGCCGCCAGCTTGCCGACTTTTTGGACAAAAAGATTGGCTTGCGCTGCAGCGTCTAGATTTGGCCTAAAAAATTGGTACGCACCACGAATCACACCGGCCGCGCGGCTGCCGCTCCAGTTTTGCGTAAATTTAGAATCAATATTTGCCAAACCGTCCGAAACCCGGACAAAGGCAAACTCAACGCCAGCATTTTTTACCTTGGCCCAGTCAATCGTGCCTTGGTAGTACGAAACATCAATGCCTTTGGTGGTCGGACCCGCTGCGCAAACCCGGGCCAGCTGTTCTACCTCACCGATTTCGATCGCATTGGTACAGCCCGCAAGCATGCACGCTAGCGCGGCAACTACCGAGCGTGGCACCAAGCCGGGTCGCGCCAGCCCTATTCGCAAATTTGCCATAAAATATCATAGGCATTTCGCCGCTGCGGCGCTAGCACGATTGCGCACTGTGATGGCTATGGCACCATGTGCGGTATGACGCGATCCGTCGTTACCATGGCGATTCGGGTACTTCGTGCCAACCACGTTGCCTTCACGCCCCATAGCTATGCTTGGGAGGCCAAAGGCGGCACAGCTGCGTCGTCAAAGGCCCTCGGTGTGGCCGAACACCAGGTCATCAAAACCTTGATTTTCGAAGACGACCGCAGCAATCCATTGTGCGTCTTGATGCACGGCGACCACGAAGTTTCAGCTAAAAACTTGGCGCGATTGATCGGCTGCAAAAGCGTTGCACCATGCGCTCCTGCGGTCGCTGACCGGCACTCCGGCTACCAAGTGGGCGGCACCTCGCCGTTTGGCTTACGTAAAGCCATGCCGCTGTATATGCAGCAAAGCATCGCAGCGTTGCCAACTATCTACATCAATGGTGGGGCCCGTGGCTTTTTAGTCGAAATCGCGCCAGCGGATTTGCAGCGGGTTTTAACCCCTACTCTCGTCGATATTGCGGCATAGTCTCGTTGTCACTACAAGCAACATGAATGAATGAATACGCGGATTTTCGCGCGGAGGTACCGATGAAATCGAAGTTCAAAATCACCCTTGGTTGGATGCTGGCCGTTGTGCTCGGCTACAGCATGCACGCGTCCAGCGCAGCATACGCAGCCGACTGCAGCACCCTGCCCAACCCGGTGTATCTGCAAGTTGGCGACACCCAACTCAACTTGCTCAAATCGCTAGGTCGCAAGCTACGCGACAACGTCAACAATCCCATCACCTTGGTGTTCACCACCAGTGGCTCGTGCTCCAACATCGAAGCTATCTACACCGATGTAAAAGTTTCGGGCAACATGCAGTACGTGCCGTCGACGGCCGAAGATGCCACATGGACAACCGCTTCGCCCACCATCGCTTGTGCCTTGCCGGTTGGCGGCTTGCTTACCGACATTACTAATTCCGCCGTATTCAACTCGGCATGCACGGCCACGCCACCGCCCGCGACGGTTAAACTGTTTCAAGGGCCGGTCCAAGCGTATGTAATGGTAGTACCCAAAGCCAGCAGCCAAAATGCGATTACCGCCGAAGAAGCATACTTTGTCTTTGGCTTCGGTGCAGCCGGCATGGTGGTGCCATGGCTCGACGAAGCACAATTGTTCATTCGCACCGTAACCAAAAGTACGCTGTTAGCATGGGCCGCCAACATTTCAGTACCGGCAGCAAAATGGCAAGGCATGGCGTTCGACAAATCAACCGAGGTTGTCGGAGCGTTGCAAAATTCACCGACACCAGAAAAAGCCGTTGGCATTCTTGGCGTCGAAGTCTACGACAAACTGCGCAGCACGCTCACGGCCCTGGCCTTCCGAGCTTTCAAACAATACGCCGCGTACTTTCCTGATTCGTCGTCGACCGCATTTGATAAAATCAATGTGCGCGATGGTCACTATACGGTGTGGTCGCCAACCATTTGGATGACGCGCGTGACCCCGGCGACCGGTATCGCAACCAATCTGCAAGCCAAGTATGTGATCGACATCTTGCTTGGCTTGGCGACTGTCCCCGCATTGAATTTTGATGCCATCGAAGTCGAAGGCGGCGTGGGCCTGGTGCCCGATTGCGCGATGAAAGTTACCCGCAGCTTTGAAGGTGGCAAACTTAGTTTATATGCACCGGCAGAACCGTGCGGCTGCAAATACGACAGTGTCGTTGCCACCACCACCTGCGCTGCATGCACGGGCACCGGTATGGGCACCTGCACCACCGGCGTTTGTCGCCACGGCTTTTGCGAGGCTCGTTAATCATGAAAAATACAATTTTTGTAATTTGCACAGCCTTGCTGGCGTTGCCAATGGGTTGCGGCGACAATGGCAACACGCGCAAAGACGCCCCGGTCCTCGATGCCCCCACCGTTGACGCACCGCCGGATGCAAGCTGTTTTACCAATCCCCAAACCCACGAAGAAATTATCAACGCTTGTACCAACGTGCAGAAAATCACCAAGCCAGGCAAGCCGCCGTTGTTGCGGCCCGATGGCTCGTTGCCACCGTTGCCATAGCTGCGTATTCGCCTGCCGTGGTTCACGCGCAAGTACTGCGCCCTGCAACAGCTACCGATGTTCAGCCCGTTGCTGCTACGGCGGCGGATTCCGATGCGACGGTTGCCACGCCCGCAGCGCTAGTAAAAGCTCCAAACGATTTGCCACCTTCGCCGTTGCGCCGTATCGCACCTACCGTGCTGCAGCCGGTACTGACAGTGAGCGGCTGGAAATTCGTGTTGCATGGCTTTGCGCAAGTTGAAGCGGTAGCCTGGAGCCAAGCGTCGCAAGATGAATTATCGCCAACCACCGGCGAGCCGCTGAACCAAACCCGCTTCATGATTCGGCGGGCACGACTGCGGGCCCACGGCGAGCGCGGCGCATGGGCCGCCATGGTCGAATTTGATGGCAACACCGTGCAAGGCACAGCGTCGGCTCGGCTGTTAGCAAGCAACATTCAGTGGACGCTGCCACAAAGCGGGCCCCGCTCCGAGCGTCCGCTCGTTCGCTCCATTTCTGGGCCCCGCGCTGAAAATGCTGTGCCGCTGTTACGAATCACCGCCGGTTTGCTACGCACACCGTTTGGTGCCGAAGTGCCGCTGCCTGATCATGACAAAATTTTGCTCGAAGCACCCACGGTGTCGCGGGCCTTGTTCCCAGGTTTTTTTGATGCTGGCGTGATGGCCGACGGTGGCTGGCGACAGGTGCGCTGGTCGCTCGCCATCATGAATGGTGCGCCCGTTGGAGATGCGCAATTTAAGGGACGCGATCCGTCGCAACAGTACGACATTGTTGCGCACGTTGGCGGCGAAGCCGAGACAGCACCACAGTTGCATTTTTCCGGTGGTGTATCGGTGCTGCAAGGTCGCGGGTTGTCGCCTGGCACACCGCCGACCAAAGACGCTTTGCAGTGGGTCG
>JAYWHS010000118.1:0-1713 GCA_043777635.1 Kofleriaceae bacterium
TCATTTCCACATTGAACGCGTGATCAAGGAGCTAGCATGTCAACCGTAGTTGTCGTCGGTGCACAGTGGGGTGATGAAGGCAAAGGCAAGGTCGTAGACCTATTCTCGGAGCGCGCCGATATGGTGGTGCGCTACGGGGGTGGAGCCAACGCAGGCCATACGCTGGTAATCGGCAACACTAAATTGGTAACCCACTTGGTGCCGTCGGGTGTCATGCATCCAGGCAAAAGCTGTGTGCTTGGCGATGGCATGGTCATCGATCCACACACTTTGCTCGAAGAAATCGCTGATTGTCAAAAGCAGGGCCTGCTGCAACAAAACGAATTACTGATCGGCTTGGGCGCCCACGTCATCTTGCCGTATCACAAATTGCTCGACGGCCTGCGCGAAGATCGCCATGCCGGCACGGCCCAAGCCATTGGCACCACCCGCCGCGGCATCGGCCCAGCCTATGAAGCCAAAGCTGGGCGACGCGGCGTTAAAATGCGCGACTTGCTGCGCATCGAACGCTTGCGTGAATTGGTACGCAACAATCTCGACGAACTCAATCCGTTGATCAGCTATCTTGGTGGCACGCCACCGTCCGCCACCGAAGTTGAAAAATGGGTCAGCGACGCCGCCCGCGCTGGCGAAAAATTGGCACCGTCGTTGGGCGATGCCAGCCGGCATGTGTACGCCGCCATCGTCGGCAAAAAGCCGATTCTGTTTGAAGGCGCACAGGGCTGTCTGCTCGATCTTGATCACGGCACCTACCCGTACGTTACCTCGTCGTCGACGATTGCCGCCGGCGCGTGTCAAAGCGCAGGCATTGGGCCAACCCATATCGACGCGGTGATTGGCATCACCAAGGCCTACGCAACGCGAGTTGGCAGTGGTCCATTTCCAACCGAGCTGCATGGCGAGTTCGGTGAAAAACTGCGGCAAGCTGGCGGCGAATTTGGCGCCACCACCGGCCGGCCGCGACGCTGCGGTTGGCTCGATTTGGCCGCGCTGCGCATGGGCGTGCGGCTATCGGGCATGACTGGGTTGGCGCTGACCAAACTCGATGTGCTATCGAACATGGGCGATATTAAAGTTTGTGTTGGCTATCAGCTCGACGGTAAAGAACTCGACGAGCCACCGATCGATGGCGAAGATATCGCGCGCGCGGTGCCGATTTTCGAAACGTTTCCGGGCTGGGGCTCGTTGCCCAAAGCCGCGACCACCCTCGACGATCTGCCGCCGACTGCACGTGCATATGTGGAAACGGTATCCAAAATGGCCGGCGCACCGTTGGCCTTGGTTTCAGTTGGGCCGGAGCGCAATCAGACGATTAAGCTCGCAGATCCGTTCGCGAGCTAGCGCGCACTACATTGTTCGACACCTTGGCGGTCGACCATGACAGTACCGATATGTCGTGTATTCGAAGCTGGTCGGTGTTGGCGGCAGTTGTCGCAGTTAGCCTGGGCTTGGCCCGCCCCGCTGCCG
Source organism: Kofleriaceae bacterium (assembly GCA_043777635.1). Classification (GTDB taxonomy): domain Bacteria; phylum Myxococcota_A; class Polyangia; order Haliangiales; family Haliangiaceae; genus JABFXX01. Next base: position 1,468 of record JAYWHS010000118.1, read on the forward strand.
CGTGTGAGCCGGCGAGTCGATTTGAATTATTTGATCGCGCCGAGCACGTGATCGTTGGCACCATCACCACGCCGCTCGCACATCGCAATTATCGTGGACGGGTGACGGTAGCCGTGCAAACCGTGATCAAAGGCAGCGCGGCCACAACCCTCACCGTCCGCGCCGACATCGGCGTGTGCGCGGCCGAGCTATCGCCGGGCGTAACAGCTTTGATGTTTCTCGATCACAATGGCGCCGTGGTCGGTG
>JAYWHS010000119.1:0-1710 GCA_043777635.1 Kofleriaceae bacterium
GCTTTTTCAGTATCCTCACACGCAGGTCGATCACGCGCACCAGCTTCCAAAATCGAACCGCCCTCAAACAACACATCCGCGCTTTTCTCGCGAGCTGGAACGCGCAGCCTACTCCGTTTGTCTGGACCAAAGCCGCCCACACCATCGTTCGCGATCACCGCAAGATGCTTGCGCGTATCTCACGGGAGGAGCACTAGCGGATCGCCAAGCGCCGAGGCTAGCCTGGTGGTTGGGTCGGGGATGGGTCGGCTGCGACCGTTACCTTTTCACGTAGTGCCAGCGCGGTTAGCGTGCCCATCGCCAGAAAACCCAACGCCGTCATCCAAAGGCCAAAGCGGCTGCCAGCGTCGATATCCTTCATGACATCTTTCGCCATCGAATTTGCGGCGCCGCTGCCCTCCGTATCTTTTTTGGTAGCCTCAGTGACCGAGTCCGTGAGCTTGCCACCGACGACAACATACAGTGCCCCAACCGCTGCGAACCCAACAAACGCCAGCGCGCACGCAGCGATTAAGGCACCGCGGGTGCGCACCCACGCCGTTGCAAACACCGCAATCGCCAACAACAACGCAGCGATCGCAAGCGGCTCACGATCGACGTTGCTCACTTTGATGGAAGACTCCGAGTCCTCACCCGATGACTTGGCTTCGGTCGCTAGGCCGCCCGGTCGACAACCTCCGACCATGTCGGCACCACTCACCGTGATGACTTCCATGCCTTGACACGACACGCCAAAAAACGGCAGAAAGAATAGAACAATTACCAAGCCGGAAATAAATCGGCCGCCTTTGTGCCACCACGAAAGTTTGCTTGCCATTTCCACAGACTATCAGCAGGCTGCGTTGCGGAAACTAGGTGTGGGTTATTTTTTCTGGGCACAGCATCTCGGACGGCTTGCCAACTAATCGGTTGTAACGATCGAAGTGGCGACCGAGGTCACAACCGCTTTTCCAACCGTGATTGTTCAGGGATTGCGCGTGCGACGGGTAACCCAGGCAGTGCGGCTTCCATGCTTTTTCTCTCGGCTCGAATCTTCTACGTAGAGCGAATAATGAGCGCAAGCAAGATTACTATCCCGACGACTGGCACGAAGACAACGAAAGCAATCAGCGAAATTTTTTCGCCGTAGTCGTCTAAAGTACCAGATCCGGCAAATGCTGGCGTGAAGCGCGAGCATAGACAAAGGGCCATCAACGGAAATGACGCAATTCGACGCAATTGCATAGGCCATCTTATGGATGGACCTAAGATTAACTGCAATGAACTCTGTGAGCGAAAGCAGCCCGCTCGTGGGCTGTCCGTGCAGCGGACACGATGTCCATGCACCGGACAACACTGTCCAGCAATCGGACAGCGGTGCGCGTAACCTACTGAAACGTTAGAACCTTGGCGCTGGCACACCGCATGAAATAGCTGCGGATATGCCTATCGCCCAGCGTTATCGATTTTATCGAGTTCGTCGCCTTGATCAGTTTCCGGCCTATCGTGCTGCGATTGCCGCCCAGGTAGCAGTGCTGGCGCTCGCGCCACATTGGAAACAAGATCCGTTCAGTGCCCGTCGGGCCCACGAAGCGTGCGCGCTGATGCGCCGAGCCCTTGCCGCTGGCTTTTCCAGCCCTATTGGCAGCGAAATTCGCCATTCCGAGCATCGCGCGGCATGGCATGCAGCTCGCCAACTCGATGCACTGGTTGGCCAAACCGTGCGCCATG
>JAYWHS010000120.1:0-5658 GCA_043777635.1 Kofleriaceae bacterium
GTCCAGCGCCGCATATGGGCAATCGAGCCAGCGTCGGCTTCCCACTGATAATTCGCTCGAGCATCGCGGCCGTGGTGCGTGCGCATGATCGGCGTCAACGCACCAAAGGTAACCCAACGGTAGAACAGCTCTTCGGTCGTCGGCTTAACTCCGTCGCCTTGGGTGATGTAGCCACCGATGTCGTGACTAAAGTAGGGAAAGCCGGTTACGCCCAACCCAAGGCCCATCGGAATCACCGACTGCAAACCGTCGCCAGCGTTAAAGTCGGTTTGCTGGTCGCCGGCCCACAGGCCTTGCACATACGGTTGTGAATGCAACCAGGCCGCACGCATGAACCACAAGCGATCGCGCGGTGGGTTGGCGGCTGGACCCATCATGTCGAAATTGAGTTTGGCCCACTGCACCGGATAACGATTGTGTTCGATCATCCCTGACACCCCGGACGCCAACTTGGCTTCATGTGGCAACCATTCGGCGAAGTCCGCCATCCAGCCGTCGGCACCGTCGCGCAGCATTTCGCCTAAGACACCTTTGGCCCACGTCACGCCGGCTGGGTTGGTAAGATCCAACAGCGTGCTTTTGCGGAATGTCACGCTGTCAAACATAAACGGTGCGCCAGCGGCGTCTTTGATTGCATAGCCCGACGACGTTGCTTCTTTGTACACGTCGCCTTCGATATCGAGAAACGTATTGGCATAGGTCAAGAATGCAAAGCCTTGGCTATGCAAGCGCGCGGCGAGTTGATCAATATTTGGATACAACACCGTGTCGGAGCGCCAATCTTCGTCGAGGGCGTAGCCAAGCGCCCCTTGTACACCGCCGCGAAAATCTTCAGTCCAGATGGCCGAGGTCGCGATGCCTTCGGCACGTAGGCGATCGGCAACGCGTTTGACATTGGCATCACCAAAAATCGCGTCGAGCCACGGCGCAAACAACAACATCGAGGCCTTGCTCGGTTTACCTACCCAGCTAAGCATCTGATGCAATGCTTGCTGCAGGCCACCCGCACTCGCAACGGTTGCCGCCGTGCGTGCTTGGGTGTCACCGCCGACAAAAAGATTAAACACGAATTTGGACTGCCAGGTTTCAAAACGCGCGGCGTCGTCGCGCTCGCTGCACAGCGCAAATATGGTGCGTGCATCCGCATCAACCACGGCAGCGTAGCCACGCGACGACAATGTCATCGGCATCGGCGTGTGCGTAGAATGACGGCGACCCGACAAGAACCAAATCCCAGCGTAGTTATCGTCTTCGAGATCTTCTTTGCCGATGCCATCTTCTTGCACCCACAGCGGCACGGTTTGGCCTCGATGGTCCACGTTAAACGATTGACCGCCAAGCCCAACAAAGTGTTCGTTGGGTGCGCAGGTCGAGCCTAACGAAACGCGGCCGTAGTCTGGCGCTTCTAGCGTGATTTGCACAAACGCTTGGCCATCGACACCGTCGACGAATGCCGCCCGTCCCAAACCGGCAGCTTTGCCATCGGCTTGCAAGCCAAACTCAATGGCTTTGCCGTCGTCGGTCAGCGTGGTCTGCCTCAACCCATCAATCTTGGTCCAGCGTTGGTTTTCGACTTTGTCGGTGAAGCGAAACGAGCCAAAACTGAACTCCACTTTGGCGGTGTCAACGCCGACTGCTGCAAACACCAACGGCGGTGCTGCGGTTTTAAGCGAACCTCCGCGCAGCGTCGACCAAACTTCGGTACCACTGCGCAGCACCCGGATTTGCGGACCATTGGGATCAACCTCCAGCGTCAGCTCGCCTTGGGTAGCTTGCACCACTGGCGCATCATCGCCGCAGCCCGGGGTTACGGCCGCAGCCAATGCCACGCCCAAGCCAAGGATCGCCCCACGGCAGCACAAATTCGCGCTCATCATTGAGGTATTGTCGCTGTGCCGCACGCAACTTGCAACATGCAGATGCTGTGGCAGCGCAGATATGAAACGTCCACGTTGGAGCTATGACGGTATGAAAAAAACACAACGATACACCGCGATAGCGTCATGGATGCTTGGCACAGTAGCAGCGATCCTGGTCGCCAGCTGTAAAGATAAACCCCACGACGGGTCCCGTGTTGTGGCAACCGCACAGCAAGGCAGCGGCGGTAGCGCAGCCCAAACTGTTGCCCCGCCCGCCAACCCGGTCGAGCCACCGATTACCGCCGCCCCTCCCCGCCGCTTATGGACGCCCGAGATTCGCGACGAAGCCACGTTGCTAGACTACTCCAAAGAACTCGGCGGCGAACGCTTTACCAAATTTGTCCTCGACCTGCGCAGCGACCAAATTTACTATTTCGACGTCGATGTTTACCGCGTACACAAAGACTTCGTTTTCAACGAGCTGCTCAAAATTCCGTTGACGCCAGCAAGCAAAAAAGTTTTCGACCTGAACTACGGCGACAAAAAGCCCGAGTTCGCCATGTGTTATTTGGTGCATCACCTAAGCGCCGACAAATGGACGCTGGCATTTTGGGCCGGCGACCGCATGACCGCCGAGCACGTGCAGCACGCCTACAAACGCATGCAAGAAACGTTTTACCTCGGCGACAAAGTAGCGTTTCGGCCCGACTCTGCACGGCAAGAAAAAATGGCCAAAACCATCAAAGATGTGCCGGTGATTTTCAATAACGAGTTGTACCAAGCGGCAAACTACCAAGCTTTCGCAACCGGCACCGCCGTTGGCACCTTGCGCATAGTGCCACCGGGCACACCCGAAGATTCCTTGGCATTCGAGCCTACCGATGTTGTGATGATTCACGAATCATTGTCGGATATTTCGCCAGTTGCCGGCATCATTACCGAGGAGTTCTCGACGCCGCTGTCGCATGTTAGCCTACGCGCCCGAGCCTGGGGGATTCCGAGCGTTGGGCTCAAAAGCGCGTTGGCAACCTATCAAGCGCTCAACGGCAAAACTGTATTCTTTGACGCGAAAACCAGTGGCCACGAACTACGCGAAGCCAGCCCCGATGAAATCGCGGCAGCCGACAAACGACGCAACCAAACGCGCGACGTGGTAGTTCCCAAAGCCGACCTCAGGATCGCCGACCTGCGCCCGCTTGATCAACTCAATGCCAAGGATGTCGCCGGCTTTGGCGCTAAGGCCGCCAACCTCGGTGAAATTGTCAGCCGCAAACCTGCGGGCTTTGTGGTGCCGCCGGGCTTTGCGATTCCAATTTCGTATTACCAGGCGCACCTGGTAGCGCATGGTATCGACAAGAAAATTGCTGCATTTCTCGACGACAAAGCCAAACAAAAAGACGCCAGCAAAAAGAAAGCGGCGCTCGCTGCGTTGCGTAAAGCTATCGCTGATGCACCGCTCGATCCCACCTTGCTCGATCAAATTGAAGCCGGTATTATCGCCAATGCAACGGTGCTCGCCTATGGCGAAGCAGCTGTAGTTACGCCTCCGACGGTCGCTAGTAGCGGCGTGGGCTCGGGTTCCAATATCGGCTCGGACGCTGGATCAAACACGGGCTCAGATACTGGGCCCAGAATTGGAGCGAACGAGCGGACGCTCGGAGCGGGGCTCAGTGCCGGCAGTGGTTCCGACGCCGTCGTCGCGGAACTCCCCGGATTTTTCATCCGCAGTTCAACCAACGCCGAAGATCTACCTGGCTTCAACGGAGCGGGCCTCTACGACACCATGCCCAACGTGCGTGGCCGTGCTGCGCTCGAAGCCGCCGTCAAACAAGTGTGGGCCAGCGTGTGGAACTTGCGAGCTTTCGACGAGCGGGCCTTTTACGGCATCGATCAACGCAGCGTGTACGGCGCAATCCTGGTGCAACGCGCAGCCAAAGCAACCTCGGCCGGCGTGATGATCACCGCCCATCCAACCGACAAAATGGAAAAAACCACATTCACGATCAACGCCAAAAAAGGCTTTGGCATGAGTGTCGTCGACGGTAAAAAGGTACCGGAGATCCTGTTGTACAACTTTCACAACGACGCACTGCGCGTTGTGTCACGCAGCGCCGAAGACACCATGCTGGTCACCGATCCTCAAGGCGGTGTGCGCGCAGTAAAAAACCCCAACCCGGGCCAAGCGATTCTATCCGCGGTGCAAGCCCGCTTGCTCGGCCGCGCTGGCCGCCGCATCGTCAAAGCATTTCCGGGTGAAGCTGCCATCGACATCGAATGGGTCTTCGTCGGTGATCAGCTCAACATCGTACAAGCCCGCCCGTATGTCAGCAAAGAATTAGAGTAGCCAGGCTGAGGTTAGACCGAACAAATCGGCGTGCCAGCGTCGACCGCAATTACGTACTATCTATCTTTCATTCTTTTGCGGAGTCGAAGATACTTGCGAACATGACCGACGATGCACGCGCGCGAACACAATCGCTTTACCTGCCGCTGCAAAAACCGCCGACGGCAACTTCACTAACCGTGCGCAAGCTACTTGGGAAACTTCAAGAAGGCGCGATCCGAATCCCGGACTTTCAACGCCCCTTGCGTTGGACAAATCGAGATGTGGTGCAACTGTTCGATAGCATTCTCAAAGGTTACCCGATTGGATCGTTACTCTTTTGGAATCGGCAAGCTCCCGTTGAAACAGAACTCAAAATCGGCAATGCACAAATTCATGTTGCCGCCACTGATGACGCTTGGTTCATTGTTGATGGGCAACAACGTGTAACGGCATTGGCAGCCAGTCTACTGGATCTTGATCAACGAGGACAGATCACCTGGGACCTGCATTTTGACCCGCGAACGAACGAGATTCTGCCGGGATCAGTACCGTTAGAAAAAGGTCGCCAGGTGCCGCTGCGAGATTTAGGTGATCTTCGACGGCTCGGGATCTGGCTGCGGGAGTGTGAGCTTGAACCAGAGGGAGTGCGCCGTGTTGAGGACGTTCAACAACGTTTATTGGACTACGAACTGCCTGCCTACGTTGTGAAAACCGACGATGTCGATGCGCTGCGTGGTGTCTTTGCGCGATTAAACAGCACCGGTGTTCGCATGCGCAGTCATGAAGTGTTTCAAGCGCTGCTTGGCAATTCTAGCGCGACCAACACCGGTTCGAAGCAAAATATCGATCTTCCTTCGCTTCAGCTACAAGTCGACATCGAAGGCTTCGGCGAGCCTCCGCTCGGCGAGATCTTGAAAACAGTGTTGGCGATGAGCGGTCTCGATCCAACTAAACGACTTGAAGACTTTGACGCTAACTCACTCGCGCAACTTGTTACCGCAGATGATGCAGTGGCCGCCTTGCAGGCGACCGTTGCATTTTTACAAGCATCGCCTCAAGCTGAGCAGCCAGGTGCGGGCATCCCCGCCTACGCACTTATTCCCTACCCCATTGTCTTTGTGATTTTGACACGTTGGTTTCATCTATTCCCGGAATCAGATGCGAATAACCGCAGATTGCTTACTCAATGGGTGTGGCGCGGCATTGCCACCGGAGTTCACCAACGCAGCGCAGTGTCTGCGATGCGACTCCAAGTAAGAAATATTCAAGAAACCAGTGAAACAGATTCGTTGCGCCGCTTACTCGATGCGGTTAGCAAAACACCACCAACCTCCGATTGGACGCTTGACCCATTTAATGCGACGCACGCAGCCAGCCGCGTCGAAATCTTGGCGCTACTCGAACTCGCGCCACGCGATCAAAATGGACCAATTCGTTGGCGATCACTGCTAACCAGCGGCGAACGCGTAGCGC
>JAYWHS010000121.1:0-1708 GCA_043777635.1 Kofleriaceae bacterium
GGACGACGGCCACGGAGCCTCACCGACGACGCACCAGGTCCGTAGTCCTCATATACGTTCGCACTCCGCCTTGCCCGCCACGTGGCTTGGCCACAGGCCGGTCAGGGCCTGGCTTGCGTACTCGGACCTCGGCCGACGGTACTCGGCCGACGGCCACGGAGCCTTACCGACGACGCACCAGTACGGTAGTCATCGCAGCAACGCGACCCGCTAAGGCCCGTGCCGCGCGATCCTCAACGGCATCAAAGCCGCAACACCGTGCGATGTCGAGTACCGCTTCAACTTCGAAAGCGGAACCATGTGCGATGTCAAAAAAGCGACGGCGCGACGGTGAGCCGGCGAGGCACGCCGAGCCTTCGCGCAAGTTGAGCGCGACGCTGACGGCGGCACGGCGACCTTGATCACCGAGATCCCCGACGGTGCGCCACGACGCAGCTGCTAGGCGAACAGCGGTAACAAGTTGCAGGGAAAGATCATAGGCGACAAAGCGCGCGGGGCCGCCGATTATGGAGCGAACTCAGCGAACGCTGGGGAGCGAGGCCGCCGTTTTCGTCATGCAAAACCCAGCGCAGGCAGTGTGCCAACGAATGTTTAGGATTGCAGAGCGGCTAGGAGTTGGCGCATTGCGTGCGCGTTTGCATGGACGAAAACAGCGACGGCACCGCGTGCGTTGCGAATGCATCAAGCGCGTTGCTCCGATGTTCGTGTGGGCGCGCAAACGAGTGACGTTGCCAGCTTGGTTGCGTACACGGGCCTCGGACGACGGGCCTCGGACGACGGACTCCGAGCCTGATCGACCATGAGCGAACCCAGAGAACGCTGGGGAGCGAGGCCGTCGTTTTCGTCATGCAAAACCCAGCGCAGCCAGTGTGCCAACGAATGTTGTGCATGATGTAACGGCTAGGAGTTGGCGCATTGCGAGCGCGTGTGCATGGACGAAAACAGCGACGGCACCGTGTGCGTTGCGCATGTATTGAGTGCGGTGGATGGGTACCGCGCGCGATCAGGCTCGGAGTCCGTCGTCCGAGTACCGTCGTCCGAGGCCCGAGTACGCAACCCACGACGTACCGGCCGAGTAAGCGAAGGCAGTGACAAAAGATTGAGGTACGGTTCAATTCGCGAGCGGAGTAGACTTACTGCAATCCCTCGCATAGCCAGGGCCTCGTTCGACCCGGATGATGAAAAAGCCAGTGCGCAGGCCGTCGTCGAATTGTACTTGCGCGCGACCACCAAGGTTGATGCGGGTTTGACAGCCGATCGCGATGTCGATGCCAAGTTCGATTTCGCCAAGTGGCGCTAGCTCGGCGTCGGCGGCACGGCCGATGAGGGCGGCGCCGGCTTGCAGGTCGGCATAAACGCTGACGTCGCCATTGCCAAAATGTGCGCGCGGGCCGGTGAGCAGGCCCCAGGTTGCGCCGGTATTGCCACGCAGGCCGCCGCCGCCGTGACCAAAGGTGAACAGTGCGGTGTTGCGCCAATGCAGGTTTTGCGCAACCGCGAATCCAAGCGTGCCGGCACCGCCAAGATCCGACGACGCTCGGAATTCCGCGCCGGCGATATAACGAAACCATGGTGCGCCAGCCCGGGTGCCGAGATTGCGTGGCTCAATAATGCCGCGTTCAACGCGGTCGCCATCGTTGGCTTGGCGTTCGACGATGATCTGCGGATCAACTAAGTGAAACACTGCGACGGCGATATCCAGGCCAAA
>JAYWHS010000122.1:0-1708 GCA_043777635.1 Kofleriaceae bacterium
GCGCGCGCGACCCTGGCTTGACGTTGGCTGATACCGTGGCCTATTTGCGAGCTGGCGTCGCTGACGATTTATAGCTTGCAGCACTGGTGAGTGGCAGGCGTGGCGCGGTCGCAGCGTGGCCAAACCTGCGCTTGAGCCCGTAGGCTCCCGTGCTACACTGAGCGCATGATCCCCGCCGTTATCGTTGGTGCGTTCACTGCTTGGTACCTTGGGGTTCGTGCTGGCGTGGTCGCTGCGTTAGCGTCGTTTGCCGCGATCATCGTCGGAAGCTTTGTGCCAGGCATGACCCTGCCGGCCTACGGGTTGATCGTGGCGTGGTGCGCCGTGATGTACTTTTTTGGCCCGACGCTGTCAAAATCTGGATCGCTACCGTTCAGCAAGAACGAAAGTACTAAACGCGGCCGTGGCCTTCGCAATAACCGAACGGTGCAGGCTGCCAATCAGGTAGGCGCAGCGGCTACATGGGCCAAAAAAGCTGTGACGCGGATATGGAAATAGTGCGCAATTGGGGGACTTTGCACCCCAATTTGGTCTGCAACTGGGGAAATCAGTCCCAGTACGACATGTGCCACCGCTGATCTCGGCTTTGTATCCACCTGATAAGCAACATAAAGGTTGCAGTGTCCGGCGCTGGAAGTCGGCACGAAGTTCGCAGATGATATCAGCATGGCTTCATTCAACATGCGTTCGTTCGTACTGGCCTTGGGAATCGCTGGCATTGCCTCCGGGTGTGATGTCGGGAACACTGTTCCAACTGGCAGCGACCCAGATGCGCCGCCAGCCGGCGTGGATGCGCCGGTGGTTGCGACTCCGAAGGTTGCAGTCACGTTGGATCGCGCGACGATTTCAACCGAACTGTTGGCAACGGAACTCATTGCAGCCACGATCACCGGCACCGGTGGTTTTGCTGGCCCGGTCAACCTGGTCGCCACGGTGGTGAACGCAGCTGACAACACGCCGGTGGTTGGTGCCACCGCTGTATTTAATCAACCAACAGTGACGCTTACCGCGAATGGCAGCACTGTGTCGGCGATCACGTTGAAATTGCCAAACAATGCGCCTGCGGCGGTGAAAGTCAATGTGGCTGCGACCAGCTCGGCTGCGCCAGTTGATGTGAGCAGTGCGTTGACTGTTGCGAATCAAGTAACTTTCAAAGTGACGAATGACGGTACCAACAAGTGCAAATATCCAGCGAACTCCGAAGTGCGCGTTGGAACTAAGATACGTTTTCTATTAACCGAAGCTGTCGCAAATGGCATCACGATTCATTCTGGCGGTCCGATTCCACATGAGGACATAAATGAGGTGTTTGCAGTTGGACAATCGTACGATTTTACGCCGATTATCGTTGGTACTTCCCCATGGTATTGCCACAATGTCGGGCCAAATCTTGAGATCGATGATGCGGACCCAGCGACACTCAACCCTCGCATCAAAGTAGTTGCTCTTTAAAAGTCTCACCCGAAATCGGTGATTGCACTCCCAGTGCAAACGCGGCAGTCTTCGCTCATGCGAACGACTGCTGTTTTAGTTTTCGGGCTGTTGCTGGGTTGCGGTGGCAGCCAACCGCAAAACGCCGTCGGCGGCACTGGTCGCATCGTCGAGCGAGAAGCGAGCCTTGTTGGCGTATACGATTGCAGCATTGGTAACGCCGAGGATCACTACCAGTATGATTTTTTTCGTTGTGTCATCGTGCGGCGCAACGGTG
>JAYWHS010000123.1:0-1707 GCA_043777635.1 Kofleriaceae bacterium
ATGCACTTGCGCTTGGCTCCCACAATTCGAGCGCATCGGTCAGCCGTAAGTCCGAAACTGCAAAGCCAACCACACCGGCTTTGGGCTTGCCGCCACGACCGGTAGCACCTTCGTCGCGAATTTCGCCACCTGCGCCGGTAGCAGCGCCAGCATACGGACTAATAGCCGTCGGGTGATTGTGGGTTTCAACCTTGGCCAAAATATGCGCCGGTTCACAAACCGCACGATAGTGGCCATCGGCGGCAGGAAATATCCTGGTTGCGGTCGGGCCGTTGATCACCGCTGCGTTATCTTTGTACGCCGACAGCACACCGTCGGGATGTAACGCGTGAGTATTGCGAATCATGCCAAACAACGACGCCGGCTGCGCTGCGCCATCGAGCGTCCACGCAGCGTTGAAAATTTTGTGCCGACAATGCTCGCTGTTGGCCTGCGCAAACATCATGAGCTCAGCGTCGGTCGGATCGCGCTGCAGCGTTTGGTACGCATTCGCCAAATACTGCAATTCGTCGTCGGACAATGCTAAGCCCAACGTAACATTTGCGCGGCGTAGCGCAGCGAGCGGATCACTGCCCAGCGCCAGGGTAACCAGGCCGCGAGCTGGAGCATCGGCAAATTGCCCCGCCAATTCGGAGCGCTGCACGATCAGCTGTTGCGTCATCCGATCACAGATCACCGCGGCCTGCGCCGCCCCCAACGTCGGTACTGCTGCGCTGAACTGATAGCCCAAAACTCGTTCGATGCGGGTCACGGCGGTGAGCCCTGCGATGGTCAGAATATCCATCGCTTTGCTAGCCCACGGCGACAACGTGCCCTGCCGTGGCGCGACCCACAACCGTCGCAGATCATCGGCGCTGGTCGCTGCACGGGCTTCAAGCAGCTCGTCGAGCAATTCGTCATCCGTCGGCGACAGCGGCGCGCTAGCGCTCAGCAAGTACCACCAGTTGCTGGCCACCAACGTTGCACCAACACCAGCGGCGTTCAACTTTTGTTGTAACCGCAGCAACCCGGCCGACGAATGCGCCGGTTCACCTACCAGCACATGCGTCAGCCCACTCATACCTGGGCTCCCAGTGCGGCGGCAATGCGGGCAACTGGGTCGCCGAGCGTCGGCACAAACGGCACACCCATGATGGTTTCGGCCGCGTAAATATAAAGTTCGGCGGCCTGCAGCCGAATGTCGTCGGGCAGCACTGGCGCTGGACCCTCACCGGTCCATTTGGCGGTCTCACTCAAGTAGCGCCGCACCACTTCTTTATCGAAGCTGCGCGGTTCTTGGCCAGCGGCCAGGCGGGCTTGATAGTCCTGGGCAAACCAGTATCGCGACGAATCCGGGGTGTGAATCTCATCGATCACCACAATCTGGCCGTTACCGTCGACACCCATCTCATATTTGGTATCAGCCAAAATCAAGCCGCGAGTTGCTGCGTAGGCCTGGCCGACGGCAAACAGCCGATGCGCGATTTCGCTGGCGCGATCAAATTCGCCAGCATCGACCTGCCCCATCGCCAACAACTCGGCGCGCGACACCGAAATATCGTGACCGCCCTTCGCGGCTTTGGTAGACGGCGTCAAAATCGGCGCAGCTAAACGCTCATTCTTCTTCATCCCGTCGGCCAACACGTGACCACAAAACGTACGAGCGCCACGTTCGTAGGCTTTCCAAATCGACGTCGAGGTAACCCCGGTCAAGTACGAGCGCATCAC
>JAYWHS010000124.1:0-21090 GCA_043777635.1 Kofleriaceae bacterium
CCTTGATGGGGATGTTGCCAACCGGCACCGCCAACGATCAAGGTAAGTCGTTTGGCCTGGAAGCCGGCCCCAACGCTTTTGTGCGCAACACTGCTGTGATTGCCGCTGGCGAAGTAGTGGGCTGCGACGTCGGTCGCTTGGAAATCGAACGTGGCGGTAAAATTGTCCATCGCGACATGTTCTTTGATTCGTTTTCGATTGGGCTTGGGGCTTCGAGCTTATCGACACGCAATCGCGATCGCCAGCGCGTGCGTCGCGTGCCCGGGTTGTCCAAAATCTATCGTGACTACGCGACGTATGGCGGTGCAATTCTGCAACGGTTTGCGGAAACCTATTTGTTGCAAGTGAAGTTCGACCTCGACGCCATCATCGACAATCGGGTTGTGCAATATCGTGAGTTGCTCGATGTGATCGTAAAAAATACCGTCATCTTCGGCGGTGAATGGGTGTTTGATTCCAACGCTTTGTCCGATGATGGCAAATTTGAATTGATGCCAGTGCAAGGCCGCCGTGATTTCACCACCAAGATGCTAACCGGGTTTCGCCACAATCCGGTTGGTACGCGGGCCTTGGAAGCGCTTGGCTTGCATATGCCAAACTCCCAGCCGGGCAGCAACTTTGAGTTAGTAGTGCGCGGCCACGGCGGTCCTATCCCGGGCTGTCAAATCGACGGCGAAGAAGCGCCGGCTGGCGAGCGCTATCGCATCACAGTATTGCCGCGTGCGCTCAACTTGATCGTGCCCAACGATTTCGTCGAGCCGTCGAAACTTGAATAACGTTGATCCCGGCGACCTTAGGTGACCGGCTCAAGCTGGTTAGCGGGCATCGACAGGCGCAGTGATGACGCTGAGCGCTTCGGCAACAATGAAACTACTCGGCTCGGCACCGTCGGAAGCGAACAGTTCAAAAATTAGATCGAGCGAATCAGCGTCGGTAAACGACGGAAGATTGGCTTGGCTAATGATGCGGAGCTGATAGCCCCAGGGGGTGGGGATTGCAACTTGTAGATAACTGACTCCGGTAAACACCAGGGTGCCAAAAACAAGGTTGTGCCACTCAACATGGAATACCTCGAAGCAGGCGACCGCACCGATCGTGCTCCATGACGCCAAGCGAACACCGGCCAGAAGATGAACTCCCAGGACTTTGTTCGCATTTTTCAGTGCTAAGGATTTGTCCGTCATTAGTTCAGCGCGTTGATACGCTCGCGCAGCGATGCCAATTCGCGCGACAACCGATTGTTGTCAGGGTCGACGATGGCCATGTGTTCAAGCACCGCCATGGAGCGATCGAGATCTCCGGACTTGCCGTAAATCCCAGCGAGGTTGGTTAACAACCGAGTCAGAATCTGGCGTTTGCTGGCGGCGGCAACTAAGCGTGGCTCCAGTTTGGCGTCGGGGCCAACGAACTTCTTGACCAAGCCTTCAAGTTCACTTGGTGTGAGAATCTTGCCGTTGTTAAAAACATCAATGAACATCCAGGCATCTTCGACGGCGACGCGGACGATGAATTGGCCAGGAAAATTGACTCCTTGGGCTAATACGCCGACTCGGCGCGCCACTTCGAGATACAAGATGCCAAGGGTGATCGGAAGCCCGAGCTTGCGGTCGAGCACGCAGCTGAGAAAACTATTGCGCGGATCGTAGTAGTCAGCTTCATTGCCGCGAAACCCAGCCTCGTCAAACAGCACGGTGCAAATGGCTTTGGCTCGTTGGATTGGCCCCGCTCCGAGCGTTCGCTCGTTCGCTCCATGTTCGGGCCCCGCTCCGAGCGTTCGCTCGTTCGCTCCATGTTCGGGCCCGTGCGAGGAACGCGCGGCTGGGGTGAATCCGGTGGCTCCGCCGCCGGAAAGGGGACGGGAAAGTCCCCTGTCAATGCCGGGCTCGGCACGATCGATAATTTGTTGCACCGAGGCAGCTAACGCGTCGAGCTGAGCCAAGTACGGGGCCAGCGCCAGCTCGCGCTCGTTGCTGCCAAGGCTGCCGATGCGGCCGATTAACAACGCTGCGCGATCGAGTGTGGTTTCGCCAGGCATGGTTGCGGCAAATTCCTTAAGCCCGGACGTCATGACCTAACTGTAGCATGGTTATCGACGACGATTTGCCCGGGTCGTGCGATTGACGGCAAGCTTTTGCAGATGCTGCTGCTTCTGTTGTGCGGTGCGTTGCCGCAGCGCTTGTTCGGTGCTTTCGCTATATAACTTGTGAAAATTGGTCAAGCGATCAGCGGCGAGCAGGCCACCTGCGACGGCGGCCCGCACCGCACAACTTGGTTCTGCCCCATGCAAACAGTCCGCAAACTTACATTTTGCGGCGATGACGGTGATGTCGTCGAAAGCATCGGCTTGGTCATCATGCCAACGGGCCAGTTCGCGCATACCCGGTGAGTCGATCCACAAGCCGTGCGCTGTGGTTACTAGTTCGCGACGCGTGGTGGTGTGTTTGCCGCGTTCATCGTCGCGAATGGCTTTGATGCTTTGGCGCGCTTCGCCCAAGATTGCATTGATGATGGAGGATTTTCCAACGCCCGAGCTGCCGAGCAAAATTGCTGTTTGATCCGGCTGCACGCGTTGCGCGAGTTCGTCCATGCCAGCGCCAGTGTGCGCACTTACGGCTAACGCAGCGACGCCACTGGCTAGCAATTGTTGCAGCGCTGCGTCGATCTCCGGTGCTTGTACTAGATCCGCTTTCGACAACACCACGGTTGGCGCAATGTTGCCTTCGCGCAGCATCGCCAGATAGCGATCAAGCCGTGGCAACGAAAGATCGGTATTTAACGACGTCACGATGAAGCCAAGATCCACATTGGCGACGATCGGCTGCGGTTCGGTGGCGCGGCCGGCTGCGCGGCGCACCAAAAAACTGGTGCGGGGCAATACGCCAATGATTCGGGCTGCACCATCACCGGTACATGCTGCTGCCACGCGCTCAGCGATTACCCAATCGCCAACCACTGGTAATTCGCGCCGGTCCGCAGCGCGGTGATAGCTGCGCCCCGGTAACTCGGCCCAACAAGTGCCGGCATCGCCAACTACATGGTACGCGCCGCGGTGAGCCGTGATGACTCGCACCACATCGCCAGCCCACTCATTGACGGGCGCACTTTTGCGTTGCGCCTGCCAGGTTTCGTTCCATCCGTACTTCGCGATGCCAACCATCAAATACTCAGCTCACCACCCAAAAGGTCCAACGGATAGACTTGCCGGCCCTGCGCCACATGTTCGAGCAAGCTGATGAGGTCGGAGCCGCGCAGTTGCCGAGTCCGAATTTCTTCGATCGTCAACCATTGCGACTGCAATGATTCGGCATCTGCGACCGACTTGGGCTCGGTGTCGTCGATGGGGGCACCGACAAAAATCACACGAACCCGTGCGCCAGTGGTCGAAGGTGCATGTTCGATGCGCAGGATGCCTTCAATATTGACGGGCACGCCAGATTCTTCGAGCACTTCGCGCACCGCAGCATGTAACAGGTGCTCACCGGCTTCCACTCGGCCGCCCGGAATCGACCACGAGCTGCCATAACGCTGCTCTTGGACCATTAAGAATCGTTGGCCTCGTCGCACAACCACCAATGCAAAAAATGAGGTGGGGGTGGGACTACGGGACATGTCCACAATCTACACTGGTCATCGCTCAAAAAACTAGCGTTGGTCCCGGACCAAATCACAAATAGGGTTACGGCGCGTGGCGTCGGCTAAAACGAAACTGCAACGGCAAGGTGCGCGCTGCGAAAGCTAGCGCCATCGTTGTAGATGCCCGGGTAGTACAGGTACGTGCTGTTGGTTTCTGCGACGCCAGCTAGCGGGTAGACCGTGTCAGATTGTTGGGCTAGGTCGCGCGCGCCCATCCGCAATTCACCGACCAGTTTAATCTGCGGTGATACGGTGACCGCCACGCCAGCGCCGACTTCGCGCCGGATGTACGTAGCAACACCGCCATACGCGTCGTCGAACGATTCGTTCGCGAGCCCGACCATCAAGAACGGTTGCAGCCGGCCGCGTTGCAACACGCGATATTGAATTGCCAGCCCGAGACCTCGGCCTTCGCCCCGTGATGAAGGTTCGCAGTCGGCGCAGTATTTTTCTGCTACGGCCAAGCTTTCGAGGCTCAGTTGGGCTGCGAGATTTCGGGTCAGCCGGTAGCCAACGAACAATGTTTTGCTGCCGGTTTCAACATTACTGTCACCTTGGCCAGCACGGCCGACCGAAATTCCGGCATACGGCTCGGCGCTTGCGACGGCCGGTAGTGTTAGCAACGCAACGACGGCAGCTATCCAAGTTGTTTTCATGCTGAGGCTAAAAGCAACGCATATGCCATCTTTTATATTGTTGTAATTACTTAAAAAATCGGTTCAATGACTCAGAAATCTGAGGGCTGGATAGAAAATCTGTTGGCTCCAGTTCGCGCAAAAATGCGGTCTTGGTACACGACGGTGGTAGGATTTACCGTGGCGTCGGTGCTTATCGCATTGTCGGATGTTGGATCTGGTATCCAACTCGAAGAAGCGTTGCAGCGGGCCGGCTTTGTGGCGCGTTGGCATTCCGACGCGGCCATTGGCGTGGTGGCGACCGACGCTGATGTGGTTGTGCTGGATGCTGACGCGTTGGGGGCAGAGCTTGCAACGATGGTTGATGCGTGGCGGCGTAGCGCGGCGATGCCTGGCGTTATTGCGATAGGCCAAGGGCCCATTGCACGCGCCCAAGCCCCGCTTGCAAAAGTGACGTTGTTGACGACGTCGGCGTCGATTAGCACGCTGACCGCGGCGATTCATGATGCTGCACGGCTGCGGTTGACGACGGCGATGACTGGGCCGATCGCACGCGTTGCGTTGGCGCTGCCACCAGCCGAGTTAGATTTGCGTGCCATCGCGATGATGTTGTTGTCGTCGCGAGCCATGGATTTGGAAATTCCGCGTTCCGCGTTGCGCTGGCATGTTGCGAGTTACGTAACTGCAACGCCCTTGCTCGAAGAAATGCGGCAAGATCGGTTGTTGACCGTACCCGAACTCGAACTGGTGGAGTTGTGCGATGGCACGCTAACCTTGCAGACAATTTTTACCCGGACCACCAACGCACCGTTGGCGGCTCGCTTGCTGTGGTTACTAGCCAGCATCAACGCGATTACCTTGACGCCGATGGTCGCCGACACCGCAACGTCGGCGCGGCGTTTGCTGGCCGAAATGCTGCATCACCTGCGGGCCCGGACCCAGCGCTTGGCCGGTAGTACATTTTACGATGTCCTGGAAATCACGCCGTTGGCCGATGACCCCGATATTGAGCAAGCCTATCAACTGCAAGGTCGCCGGTTTGCGCCACAACTGCTTGAGCAGTTTGATCTCGGTGCGCTGGCCGCCAATGTGCAAGCGCAATGGGATGTGGTTGAAAAAGCCCGTTCCGTGCTCATCGATATTGCAGCGCGTGGCCGCTATCACGATTGGCTGCGCGAGAATCTTGGTCGCGTGGCCACGGTTTGGGCGATTGATTCCAAAGTTGCGCAACAAGGCATTGAGGCATTTACCCGTGGCCAAGCGGCGCTCGGCACTGGCGATGTTCACCGTGCGATGAGCGAATTGGCTGCTGCATGTCGGCTGCATCCGGGCCATCCCGACTACGAAGCAAACTTGGCGTGGGCTCGATTTCGCGTCGAAGTTGCGCGCGGTGGCGACAAAATCGCGTGCGCCGAGAAAGAGCGCAGCCACGTTGAGCAATTGCTCTATGGTCGACGGCCGTGGCCCCGCGCCTTGGTTGCCTTGGCGCTCTTGTGCGCCGTGCTCGGCGATGCCGAATCATCACGCTGGTACCTCAGCCAAGCCCTCGCCGTCGAGCCACAGATGCCCGCTGCGTTACAATTGCTCCAGCGCATCGGCGTGCGCGCCGCGCCGGCACCGCGCCGGTAGGTTAGCGACTATGTTTGCCAAACACCTGGACCTTCATGGCCGTTGCCCCATATGCAACCGAAACAACTGTGACGCTCGTTATGATACACAATAACTATTTTCACTACGCTGTGCGAGCCGCCATCGCGTTCTGCTTTGTCGGTAGTTTAGAACGTATATGCTATGAACTTGGTGCTACAGAAAGCAACGGTTGACACGTATGTCCGCATCTGCAACCACCACGACGTTTGATTGGCGCAGCCAAGCTCAAGCGATCGATGGCAGTCCAACAAGTTACTTGGCCCTCGGCCGGCAGTTGGCAGCGTTTATACGTAGCGACGCTCCGACCCACGCTGATCGTACCGCGCAAGTCCGAATCGCGCTGTTGGCATCGCACACCCTAGACATGTTGGTGCCAGCGTTAACGGTGGAAGCCGCACGTCGCGAGATGTTGCTGGATGTGCGCGTCATGCCTTTCGGTCAACTCGAAACCCTTGCGTCGGCAGCTACCAGTGAGTTGTACCAAGTCGCGCCCGATGTCATTGTGGTTGCGAATTTAGTCGATGAAACTGCGGTTTTCGGTGATCGGTTTGGCAGCTTATCGACGGTTGATATCGAGTGCGAGCTGGCGCAGGCTATTGAACGCACCGCCGCGCTCTTGCAGCAGCTACGGCGGCAGAGCAATGCGCAGCTCGTGGTTTGGAACCAGTTGCCGCCAGCGCGCTTGGTCAACGGCAGTGCCGACGCTTGGCTTGCGACTAGTCAAACAGCGGTTCGAGCGCGCCTCAATGCCCAACTTGCGGAGGTTGTACGCGCGACATCGGGCGCGTCAATCTTTGACGTAGCACGCGTTGCGGTAAACGTTGGCTTGCACGGCTTGCTCGATCAGCGGATGAGTTTGATGGCGCGGCAGCCGTTTTCAACTGCGGGAAATCTTGCGATCGCGAGCGCTCTGGCCCGGCACGTCGTGGCGCGGCGACGGCCAACTCGTAAATGCATTGTGGTTGACCTCGATAACACCTTGTGGGGCGGCGTGATTGGTGAAGATGGTGTCGGCGGGATTCGGCTGGGAGATGAGTTTCCGGGCAATGCATATAAAGCCTTGCAACGCGCGCTGCTTGGCATGCGCAATCGTGGCTACTTGCTTGCCATCGCTTCCAAAAATAATGTGGCCGACGTGCGTGAAGTTTTCGACAGTCATAGCGACATGCTGTTGCGCTGGGATGATTTTGCAGCGCATGAAATCCATTGGCACGACAAGGCCAGTAGCATGCGTGCCATTGCCGCCAATCTGCAAATCGGCATCGATTCGTTGATTTTTCTCGACGATAATCCGATTGAACGCGCATGGGTTCGTGAGCAAACACCTGAGGTGTTGGTGGTTGAATTGCCGAAGGAACCCTATCGATACGTAGCGGCCCTTGATGCCGTGGAGCAGCTTGATCAATGGATGCTCACGGAAGAAGATTTGCAACGACCAGCGCAATATCGAAGTGAGCTGCAACGCGGCGAATTGCGCGACCAAGTCGGTTCGGTTGATGACTTTCTCCAGGCCCTGCAAATTAAAGCAACCGTCGGGTTGATCGACGCCAGTACAGAAAATCGTGTCGTGCAACTGCTCGGCAAGACCAATCAGTTCAACGTCACGACGCGTCGCCATACCGATGCGGAGTTGCGCGACCTGTTGGCCGTGCCAGGTGCGTTTGGTTATTGGATGCGGGTGGCCGATCGATATGGCGACCACGGCTTAGTCGCTGTGGCAATTGTGGTGCCCCATGAACAGACGATGTATCGCATCGATACATTTTTGATGAGTTGTCGCGTGCTGGGCCGGCGCATCGAAGGCGCATTGCTCGCTGCGGTTGCCCAGCGGGTCCGGTCGCAAGGTGGCACCGATTTACTCGGCGAGTTCATTCCCACCAAAAAGAATGCACCGGCGAAAGATCTTTTTGCCGATGCGAAGTTTGCACTCCGCACCGATGGTTGGTGGCAGCTTGTCCTCGACGAATCCGCAGTGGCGGTGCCAGCATTCGTTGAACTTGTAGTACAGTCGCCTGGCAATGACTGACCTGATTGGGACTCGCTTGCGCACTATTATGAGCGCTACATTTGGTATTCCGGTGGCTGCACTGGATGACACCAGCGGCCCAGCCACCGTCGACGGCTGGGACTCGATGAATCATTTACATCTTATTGTGGCGATCGAAGCCGAGTTCGGCGTGAGCTTCGACCCCGAAGAAGCGCTGGAGCTTGCATCGCTCACGATGCTCCGCGATGCAATTGTCCGTCTCGGCGGGAAGTAACCGGCGTGGTTGAAATTCGTCCGGCCGAGCCGCGGGATGCCGAGGCCGCAGCGGCATTTTTGCAACGCAGCTTAGGTGATCAGGGCGACCACTATCGTCGGTATCTAACGTGTCCGTGGCTAGCCAAGCCGCCAAACCTTGGGTTTTTGATCGAAGCTGATGGTCAGATTCGCGGTTTTTTTACCAGTACGTATGGGTATCGCATGCATCACGGCGAGCGGCTGGTCGCTTGTAATACCCATAGCATCGCGGTTGATCCTGCCTATCGCGCACACACCCTCAAGCTATTTAAAGCTGCGCTTGCAGATCGTTCAGTTGGCTACACCTGCTTTACCGCATCCGACAAAGCAGCCGAAATATTTAGATTTTTTAAATTCGTGAATACGCCGTGTATCCGGTGGGCCGTGCCCGTCGGCGCTGGCCTATGGCCGACCCTGGGCGCTCTACCCAAATTGCGAATTATTGTAGATAAAGCGAAAATCGCTGCACGGTTGCCGGCCGAACTTGCTCAGGTTGCAATTGATCATCGCGGTTGCGCGCAAGTACTGTGCGAACTGGGTGGTCATCAATCGCTGGTGGTGGCGATTGGGCGTGGCCAAAAATTGCGCTACGGCGAAACCCTTTTTGTTAGTGAACCTGCACTCTTGTCACAGGCCTTGGCCGCGGTCACGTTGGCAATTGGCGTGCAACTGCGTACTCCCGTTGTCAGCTTCGATTCGCGTTGGTTGCCAACCGCTCCAACCTTTGCGCGCCGGTTGCGGCGGCGGCCTCGTCATGTGCGAGCGCCTGCTGGCTGGCCATTCGATGACATGTTGTATTCTGAGCTAGTGTTGCGTTATTCGCGTTAAATGTTGCTGCCAGCGCCGACAAGATTTTTACGCATGAGTGGCAAATTGATGTGCCGCGCCCGACACGGTTCGTCGCATTGTTGTAGGTTATGAACCACAATGGCATACTTCAATCGCTTTGCCTTGCAGCTTGCGGTCGCACTCATCGTCCTCGAAGTGATGTGCCGCTTGTTTCTCGGGCAACGGCCCATGCAACGTTATGACAAACGCTACGATCGTTTAACCGCGCCCAATCAAGCGTTCGTTGAAGTACTTGAAGGTTTTGCGCGCGGGCGTACCAACGAATTAGGCAACCTGGATGGTGCCATGCCAAATCCATTACCCAAACATGCAATTTTGGTAGTGGGTGATTCGTTGGCGGAGGCCCGCCAAGTAAGTATGTCCGAGCGCTGGTCGACCGTGCTGGGCACGCTGCTGAATCGACACGTGTACAATGCTGGTCATAGTGGTTGGTCGCCAGCTAATGTGCTCGAATATCTGCGCGCCGAAAAGCATCGATTTGAACCTGAGACGGTGGTCTTACAGGTGTCTGGTAATGATTTGGATGACATCGTCGCCAAAAAACGTCCCCACGTTGTCGAGGACGCTGGCGTCATGTCGATTAAGCTGCCCAAACGCAAAAAATCGGGCGTTGCAGCTAAAATCAACAGGGCTAAAGAGTTAGTGAGCCGCTCAGCCCTTGGAGGCAACCTAATAGTTGCTGGCCTGACCATGCTCGGTGCGGGTAACGGTGGTAGCGGCAATGCGCTGGGTTGCACGCCGCCCGACGCTAACGTCGAAAAAGCCGCACAATGGTTATTTGGCGAAATTCAAAAACAACATCCGAATACCGTCGTGGTGTATTTCCCCACCCTCAACTATTACGACGGCTGCGTCGATCAATGTATTCCGTCGCGTGATTTGTTTCGGTCGGTGACTACGTCGGCAAAGCTGGCATTCCTCGACATCACCGCGGCGGCATGTAGTCGTTTCGCACAAACCCGACAGCCATTGCACGGCTTTTGGAATACGGCGCCAGGCATCGGGCATCTCAACGCCGAAGGCAATGTGGTGGCGGCCCAGGTCGTCGCTGATTACCTCCGCAGCGTGGAGGGTACGCCGTGATTTTCTCGTCACTGCCGTTTCTGATTTTCTTGCCGATCGTCTTGTTGATCGTGGCTTTGCTGCGCAACGAATCGCAGCGACGGATTACCATTTTTGCTGCCAGTCTGTTTTTCTACGGTTGGTGGGATTGGCGTTTTTGCTTCTTTTTGGTCGGTGCTTCAACCATCGACTATTGGTTGGCCCTCAAGATTCACAGCGCCGCGCCAGACCATAAACGCCGCTGGCTGTTGCTGTCGGTCATTTCCAATCTAGGTATTTTGGCGACATTCAAGTATTTGGGTTGGGTATTGCGCAATCTAAACTCGCTCACAGGTTGGGACTTGCCGGTGATCGACGTACCGCTGCCGCTCGGGATTTCATTTTTTACATTTCAAGCGATGAGTTACACGATTGATGTGTATCGTGGCCAATTCAATCCCGCGCGACGATGGTTTGATTTTTCATTTTCGATGTCGTTCTTTCCGCATCTGATTGCGGGGCCGATTGTGCGGGCGTCGCACTTCATCCCGCAGCTCGACGGCGAACATCCGATTCAACGCGATAATCTGCTCGATGGGTTGGCGACGTTCAGCAAAGGCTTCCTCAAAAAGACGCTATTGGCTGACCAACTCGCGGTGTGCGCAGACGTTGTTTTTGCCAATCCAGATTTTTTCTCGTCGGGCACCGTTTGGCTCGGTGTTGCAGCGTACACCGCGCAAATCTATTACGATTTTTCTGGCTACACCGACATGGCCATTGGCTTGGCCCGCATGTTTGGCTTTGCCTTCCCTAATAACTTTGACCACCCGTATCTCAGCGGCAACATCACCGAGTTTTGGCGTCGTTGGCACATCTCGCTGTCATCATGGCTGCGCGACTATTTGTACATTTCGCTAGGCGGCAATCGTAAAGGTCATTTTCGAACGTACGTGAACTTGCTGTTGACCATGTTGTTGGGCGGCTTATGGCATGGGGCAAGTTTGACGTTTGTTGTGTGGGGCGCGCTGCACGGCATGGCCTTGGCAACTCATAAGTTTGTCACCGAGCGTTGGCCAACACCTGGCGTGGTACGGCGGGCCGTCGGCGTACCGTTTACGTTGCTGTTTGTCATGATCTGCTGGGTGTTCTTTCGTGCTCCGAACTTTGATGTCGCTGCAACTGTGCTGCGCAAGATGGCCTTCATCGATAGCCTCGGTTGTCGATGGCCGTACGTGCAAGCCATGTTGGCATTGCTCGCTGGGGCCGGTGCGCACCTGTATGTTGCGCGTGGTCGCGTGTTGACCTTTAATTTTCGGAAACCGATCTATCTGACCTTGTTGGTCGTAGCGCTGATTATCGATCTGATGTTTGCACCAACGTCGCACGGTGCGTTTATTTATTTCCAGTTCTGATTAGCGCGCAACGCGTCGGCGCACATCAAAGATGGTTAGCCCAGCGGCGGCATTGATGGTGTGAACACCGGTTTGGCCTTGCGCGGCGTCGGGTACAATCTCGCCAATCGGGGTTTCGTGATATTCGTCGACATCGAGGCGATCTATGCGCTGTAACACGATGCTGCTGCCATAGCGGCCGGCGCAGTTTTGCGCAGGTCGGATCCATGCGCCGTCACGTTGAAAAATCCGGCCGGCAGGCCGGGTGTTGCGAACATCGGATCGAATTGGATTGTGGCGGTGCGGCTGCCATGGCCCCAACGGTGACGGGGCATGAAAGATCGCCAGTTCATCATTGCTCGACGCACCCGGCTCAGCAACGTTACAAAACATCCACCAGCGGCCGTCGTGTTCGTGCAAGGTAGCGTCGACGGCGGTTACGCCTTGCAGGAGGATGCGTTCGAGCTTCCATTGACGAGGAAAATTGTCGGCGCGCCACAATTCAACGGTTTGGTTCCGCGAGGTTTCGGGCACCATCCACCACGTACCGTCCCAGCTGAAAACGAACGGGTAGGACAAATGAAAGTCCCGCTCCATGATGCGAAACGGCGGTTCGCATGGGCCGTGTTCATCAATCCGCATGCCGCACAAATGGGCGCGTCGCAGACCGCGAATCGATTCTTCAAAGAACACACACCAGCTTTGGCTATCGCGCACGACAAACGGATCTGCCCAAAATCGATCACGAGGTGGCAACAACCACGTTAGCTTATCGAGCGTGGTGCACGGTTCATCGGTGCTGGGTCCAGGCGGATCTACCCGATACGCCATCGTCCATTTTTCTGGCTGCCAACGTTGGGTCGCACGGTGCCATGCAAAGCGCGCGCTTTGGCGGCTCAAGCCTACGACGATACTCGCTGCCGAAATCGGCATAGGTGGTGGCACATCGGTGTGTGCTGGTGGCTGCGCCGACGCGCTACCTTTGCTGTTGGCTTGATGCAGCGCACGGGAGAAAAATGTCGCTGACTTCCACAAGACCAACGCGCGGCTCAGGTTGACTGACAATTCGTGGGTTGGTGCGTACGACTGATACAACACAGTTGCCGTCCCGTCGGGAAACCGTGCTACCAATGCCGATTGCGCGGTGTCAGCTTGCGCTACAACTTCGTACAAACCTACCGCTGCACTATCAGTATGCAGGTTAGAGCCAAACCCTAGCGACCAGATGCCGAGTGGCAGAACTGGGCCCGCAGCGATAGGTTTTGTTGCTGACCCTGATGGACCCTCGTCGGCAATCGACGAAGCCGTCAGATTTATGATCAGATCCAGGCCGTCGTCGGGTTGCCAACCTTCGGCGAGCGCACGGTGCGGTACGTCGCGCAGCCGCTCGGTTACATCTGTGTTGGCCATGGGGTCGCGCTTGGTCGGAAATACCGTGCGGTCGAGCAATGCAAAGGCATGGCTGACCCACGCGGCTACCGACTTGCTTGCGACGAGATCACTACGCACCAGCACGACGACACACTGGCTATCTGGCACGGCACGCAGATAGTCGATTGCTTGGCCTTGCCACGCTGGGATTAGCCCATCGTGGATCACCAAGCCATAGCGCAGCATCAGGTTAGACCCAGGCTGGCAAGTACATAGTGGGCACGGCCTCGCCATGTGTGGTTGGCGCGTAAATCCGCAAACGCTTGGCCTGCCAGGCGTTGTCGTAGGGTTGCGTCATCGAGCAAGCGCTGCACCGCGATGTGCCACGCTGCCGGATCTGCGGCGGCGGCAATCAAGGCGTTATGTTCATGAACCAAGACTTCGCCCAGCACGGGCAAATCCGACGATAAGATGGCGGTACCCGACGCCATATATTCAAACATCTTCATCGGTGAACACCAACGGCTATTGTCTTGCCCGCTGGCAATTTGCACACCAGTACGTGGGTACGGCATCAATACGACATCGAACGTTTCATACAAATCTTTGAGCATGCTGGGCGCCACAAAGCCGTGAAAAGTTAGGTTTGCTGGCACGCCGAGTTTACGCCAATGGGTTACTTCACGCTCACTGCCGCCGTAGATGGGAAACTCGCAGTGCGGCATGCGCGCGGCGAGTGCCAGGATTAGCTCGATGCCACGGCCAGGATAAATACTGCCGACGTATCCGATGCGAGGCGGTGCATGCAGTGGCCGCCGACAATCTACGTGCTCGGGCGGCGTTGCTGCATCGTGCGCGACGCACATAGGTGCACGCATCGGTGCCAGGCCGTGGGCGATAATGTCTTGCCGCAATGCTTCTGAGACCAACGTTAGGCCAACAAAGGTTGGGGCATTTACCAGGCGTCGCCACAGCGGCAATTGCCATCGCGACGAGGTCAGCGGTAGCGAGTGTTGTTCGTGCACAGTGGGTAGCCCCAGCAACACCCCGATCTGGGCGCCGATAATATCGCGGCAGTACACCAAATCTATTTGCTTGCGTCGAGCTACCACTTCGCGCAACACGGTCGCGGCAAACACGGCCCCGCCGCCGCGTCGCTTGGGTCGGGGCAATTGCAGAATCTCAACGTTGTTAGGCACGCCGTAAAATTCATGAGGACGGACGTCACGCGGCTCGCCTTGTTTGCCGACCAAGGTGACTTGGTGGCCAAGGCTTGCGAAGGCGGCACTCATGTTCATGACGTGCACGCTCGATGCTTTGCGTCCTGGCAGGTAGGACATGGATAGATACAGGATGCGCATCGGCGATGGTTCCGTAGCCGCTAGCTGGCTCGGTCAGCTTTGGTGGCTCGGTCGGTTTTGCCAACATGATCAGCTTTGTTACTGTCTTTGGGATCAGGGCCGTAACCGTAGTAGCTATGGTAATACGAGCCTTTGTCGCTGGTATCGAGCTCGTTGAGGATGACGCCGAAAATCGCGCCGCCGACGTCGCGAATTTGTTTGGCTGCGCGGCTGATCTCATCGCGCAAGGTTTTACCCGCCCGCACTACCAAGATGACACCGTCGACTTGTCGCGATAGCACCACGGCGTCGGTAACCGCGCCTAGTGGTGGCGAGTCTAAGATAATCCGATCAAAGCGCTTACTCAATTCTTCGAGTACGGCGGTAAACCGTTTGGTCATGAGCAACTCTGCCGGGTTGGGTGGCAGCGGGCCGCACGGCAACACAAACAGATTTGGGATTTCGGTTTGACGGATAACTTCGTCGTAGTTTTCGTCGCCGAGAATCAGATTCGACAGCCCGGTATCACGCGTCACGCCGGTCGACGCATGGAGGCGAGGTCGGCGCATGTCCGTGTCGATCAACAGCACCCGTTGGCCACTTTGCGCAATGGTGGTGCCAAGGTAGATGACACTTGTGGTTTTGCCTTCGCGTGGATTGGCGCTGGATACAACGATTGTTTTGAGCCGCCGATCTGCAGCGCTAAACATGATATTGGTGCGCAGGGAGCGACAACATTCGGCGACCCGTGACGTTGGATGCTCGTGCACGTAGAGATCGCGGGCGCGATCATCATCACGCGGCAGGTCCGACTCGGCCAATATGGGAATAACGCCGAGCACCGGCACGCCAGCCGCTTGCTGCGCGTCGGCGCTGCTCTTGATCGACCGATCGAGAAACACCAAAAGGGTAATGAGGCCCAAGCCAATCACCAGCGCACCGGCACTTGCCACCATCACGTTGGCACGGAGGCTTGGCGACACCGGCATCGTTGGCACCAAGGCTGGGTCGAGCAAATGCACATTGGTATCAAGTTGCTTGTTCATCCGGCCGGTCATTTCGCTGGTTGACAAACGGGCCACCAGAATCTTGTAGCGATCATCATACTTTTGGCGGTCACGCACCAATTCACTGTATTTGTCGAGCTTCGGTTTGAGTTCAACCGCTTCTTGTTTGGCGCGATCAATTTCATTGAGTAGCGCGCGCTCGGTACCCATGGCCGCACTGAATTGGGCCTCGGCGCCTGCGACCTGCCGGCGATTTTCATTTTGCAAGGCAGTCAACAAATCGTCGACTTTCTCTTTTTGCTTTTTGTACTCCGGTGCGTTCGGCCCGAACTCGCGAGCCAGCGCTTTGAACGCATTCCGTTCGGCATAGTAAAGTGCACGCAGCGAATCAAATGACGACACGTCGGCAATATTCAACAACGGTGATTCAAGCACGTCGAGTTTGGCGGCTGCCCGAATGCGTTCGAGCTTGGAGCCCAAGGCAAGCCGCAGGGCCCGTGCGTCATTGGTTTTCTGCGTAAAGTTGGCGATGTTGGTAACCACTAAGTTTTGCTGATCTTGCAGTGCGATCGCTTCGATCTTGTTGACGCGTTGAAACTCATCAAGGGCTTCTTGCGCTTTGCGCAAGTTGTTCTCCACTTGTTCAAATTCCGTCGACAGCGCTACCGATGCTTTGTCGGTGTTGGTCGAGATTAAGCCACGGGAGTAGGCCTCGTACATTTTTAAATGTGCGTTAGCCATATCTGCTGCATCTTGCGGAGAGGGGTTACGAATCACCACGTACATTGTGCGATCTTGATTTGGATATTTTACCGCCATCGTAGCTTGCAGCACGCGTGTCGCAAGATCGATCTGTTCGTCGTTTTTGAGTGGGGCGCGTTGTTTATCCGTAAGCAGGCGTAGGTGAAACTTGCCTTCTTCGACGGTGCGTCGAATCAATTTGTAACTGGCTAAAATTCGCAGCTGTTGCTTGTAATAGTCGAGCGTGCCGGTTGAGCTCGCCTCTTGGCCTTGGCCTAATAAGTCTGGCAAGCGCGGATCGATTTGCACCGATGCGGTCGCCTGGTAGATCCGGGTGATCCGCCGCGTGTACAGCACCGCGCCGGTGATCGATAACGCCATGAGCGCTGCGAGCACCCAAGCGTATTTGCGCAAGGCTTTGAGATAACGCGAAAAATCGAAGCTCAGCGCTTCGTCGTCATCGTTGATCGCCGCACTTGCTGAAGGCAGGCCGCGCGGCGGATTGGGAGTATGAAGGGGCGAATCCGATTGCACGCTGTTCCTAAGGTACGAGCTAGATCAAATAGTTGCGAAACTACAAACAGTTAGTCGCCGTGAGCGACGGCGTTGTTCATTTTTTGTCGCGCTGCGAACATGTACGCCACAAGCGAGGTGCGACGCTAGGCGGCATGTGGTTATTGCTAGCCTCGGAGTGCCGGTTGATTTGAGGTCTAAAGCGTAAACTGCCGAAATTACTTATCTTATGAGATTGGTACCGGTACTCCGTCAAGCTCTAGCGAGCGTTGCGCGGCAGCCAAGATCCGGGTCACGCGTAGGCCGCTCGCGACATCCGTCCGCGGCGCTGCACCGGTTGTCACGCAGTCGATAAAATGCCTGGTTTGAATCCGCAGCGGTTCTTCCATCGGGACTTGCGGAATGTGCACATCGCCGTCGCGCAACGTCAGATATTCGTCGAAGTACGTGAAGTTGCTTGGCCGGTCGTAGCCTTTGTCATAGATGCGTAGCTTGTCGGTTGCGACGTCATCAAATTCGACCATCTTTTGAGCGCACACCAGGGTGAGTCGGCGCTCTTTGCGCGGATGCAACCAAGACAAATGCAGGTGGGCCATTTCGCCGTTGGCAAAACGTAGCGTCAAAAACACCACATCTTCGATGCCGGGTTGCAACACACTTTGGCCACGGGCCGAAACGCTCAGCGGAATTTCCTGCATCAGATAGTCGATCATCGACAAATCATGGGGGCCAAAACTCCACAGCGCATTTTCGTCGCGGCGGATCCGGCCGAGGTTAACTCGGCTTGCATGCAGATAATGCAGCGCTCCCAGTTCGCCACTCACCAACATGGCGCGTAGTCGGACCACGACCGGGTGATACACCATCAAATGTCCAACCATCACCGTTCGCGCGGTTCGTGCGGCGGCTTCGGCGAGCAAGAGACCATCTGCTAAGGTCATGGCCATGGGCTTTTCGATCAGCACATGTTTGCCTGCGGCGATGGCGGCCAAGGCAAGCTGCGCATGGCTTGGTGCTGGGGTTGCGATGACCACGGCGTCGATCTCCGACGAGCGCAGAATACTTGCATAACTTTCGATGGTGGCTACGCCATTGGTAATCTCCGTCGCCCGAGCGCTTGCACTGGCATTGGGATCACAGACCCGCGCAACAACGCACCGCGGTTCCGCCGCAAATGCACGTACCTGATTGAGGCCCCAAGCCCCACAGCCAACAATTGCAACGCCAATCAAAGGTCGTTCACACCGTGCGACGACTACAGTGCCGCGCGAATGCCAGCCATGAGTTCATGTCGAACAAAGCCTGGATTGAGGCGCAAGCCTGGCTCGGCTTCGTAGGTGAAATCAGTTGAAACGGTGGTCAAATGGTAGTCCAGCGTCGCTGCTAACCAGTCGCGGAAATTGTAGTTGGCACCAGCGTTAACCGCAAAAATCACGTCGTCACGAACTGCCAAGCCCGAGCTCGTCATTAACGTAGCCGACAAGCCTTGGTATTGGCGCAGCCGAACTTCCGCCGAGGCATTGATAGTGAACGGCACCACTTGCTGTTGCGCTGCTACCTTGAAGGTATGATCTCGTAGGTAGTTCGAGTTGATTGAGTCTTGGAAATTGTAGTCGTACAAAAAGCTGACGCGACCCAACGGCGAGTAACGATAGCCAACGTTGGCGCCGAACAATACGTTCTGGAAATCTGGGCCGCTGGTGTAAAAACCTTGGCCGTAACCAATGTATGTCGAGACGGTCGTTTCCGTGGTGATGGCAGTTTGCGCACCTACCACGGTGC
Organism: Kofleriaceae bacterium; assembly: GCA_043777635.1. GTDB lineage: Bacteria > Myxococcota_A > Polyangia > Haliangiales > Haliangiaceae > JABFXX01. The sequence continues at coordinate 18,235 of JAYWHS010000124.1, forward strand.
GCAACGGCAACGATGTAGCTTTTTCGCTGCCTGCGCCTAGGCCGGTGAAAATACCGATTTGGGCATCGGCGTAGAACTTGGTGACCGGCAAAAACTGCCAGTTGACGCGTAGGGCTAGGCTGTTTTGAAACCGATTTGCAAATGCATGGTCGTCGTTTTCAAAAACATCAATCGTGTTGGAGTAGGTCAGCGCACCATTGATGGAGCGACTCTTCGGTAGGTAGCGCAAGGCCAGCTTGACGGTGTTGATATCGCGATCGAGACCACCCCGGGATTCGTAGTTGGTCGCGCGCGTCATGCGTTGAAAGTTCTCGTCGAAGCCAAACTGCCATGTGCGCTGAGGAAACGCCGTCCCATTGACGCGAAAACCTACATCGAGATCGCGTTGGGCCGTGACGTTGTTGTTGCCCGATAGGTATTCGTTGTAGCGAAGGTTGAGCTGGGCGCGGTATTCGAGGTCGCCGATGCTCGCTTGTGCAGCAGCCTGCTCTTCTTCCATGGCGGCAGCTTCGGCGCTTGAGGTTGCTCGCCGCTGTTGTGACAGCGAACCGATTGAGCCTTCAAACAACAAGCGTAAAACGCCCGATGCGGTTGCATCGTTATCAGAGAAAAAGACGTTGGAAATCGCACCGGTTTCAGCGCCAAAAATTGGGTGAAATACCGTTCCTTCACCAATCTTGATACCAGGGCCTTCAACATTCGAAGCGTATGGACTCACTGCCGACACTTGTCCGGCAGGCTGAGCTGACGCCGTGGTTGATACGGCAAGCAGCGTGGCAGCTGTGGAAAGTCCGGCGATTAGTGCAAAAGTCTTCATTAGTTGGAGTCTCAAAAGAGCGCCGTACTGGTTAAGCGCGACGGCCGGTATCCTACGGTCTAAATGCACGGTGCGTCAACTCTTGCGGGCTGAGTCGTGGATGGATAGTGACCCTAGTAACGCTCGGCGTTCATTTAATTTCCCAGGCGGCTGGCATAACCAGGGTTTTCCGTAGGCGATCGTCCTTGACGCGATGCGTTATCATGCCGCCAATTTGACCGATCGTGATACCCCTTTGTATGGTCAGCGTTGTCATTGCAGTGATTCTATCGACGGTTAACGTCACGGGCGATGTCACTGCGGATGGCGGCGATTACAAAGCCGTGGATTTTGTGGTGCCGGAAGGCAGCCAGGAGTGTCAAATCTCGCATAGCGATGGCGATCCCGAGGTCATCTTGGATTGGGGCATTTGGTCGCCCGATGGGTTTCGCGGCTGGGGCGGCGGTCTTACCGATGATGCCGTGGTGGGTGTCGCGGCATCTTCGCGCGGTTATTTGCCGGGCGCACTAACGCCAGGCAACTGGCAAGTCATCATTGGCAAAGCCAAACTCAAAAACGCGATGGGGCGTTACGACATCACGGTAACCTGCTCCGATTCCGCTACGTTGGTGCCAGCGCCGCGCAGCGCGTTCGAGCCAACCGTCGTAAGCCAAGGGCCGCGTTGGGTGCAAGGCGACTTTCATGTCCACTCTGATGATAGTGGTGATGCCAAAGCATCGCTCATGCAGATTTCGGCCTTTGCCAAGTCACGCGGGTTGGATTTTGCAGCGATCTCAGATCACAACACGATCTCGCAACATGGGCTGATCGCGGAAGCGCAGAAGTCATTGCCTAATTTTCTATTGTTGCGCAGCATCGAAGTCACCACCTACCAAGGCCATGGCAATGCCCTGGGGGTGAACAGCTATGTGGATCATCGCGTCGGATTTGCCGGGGCAAGCGCAACCACGATTATCAATGATGTGGCCGCGCAAGGTGGTGTGTTTTCGGTAAACCATCCTGATTTGCGGTTGGGCACCGAATGTATTGGCTGCGCCTGGGATCACGCGGATACGCCTTGGCAAAACGTGAGTGGGATTGAAATTCTGACCGGCGCGTACGATTTAGTCGAAGTGCTTTTTACGCCGAAGACGATTCTGCGCTGGGACGCGTTAGAGGCCCAGGGCTTTCGGTTGTCTGCCTTGGGCGGCAGTGATGATCACGATGGCGGTACCCAAATGACGGCGACCAAATCACAACTCGGTTCGCCAACTACGGTGGTGTGGGCTGAGCAACTCAGCGAAGCCGGTATTATAGCCGCAATCAAGAATCAACGGACGTACGTCAAGTTGCGCAGCCCAGCCGATCCGAATGTTGACTTCACGGTCCGGAAACCGGACGGTGCTGAAGCAATGCTCGGCGATACCGCCATGGGGCTGCAAGGGCTGCGGTTTTCGCTGCACATCGTCGGCGGTGCCGGGACGTACGCTGGCATCTGGCGTAACGGTGCGTTGGCTGCCAAAGAAACGTTGGTTACCAGCGACGACTTCACCACGACCATGGAGTTGGTACCGTCAGGCGAGCTGGAACGATTTCGCTTGGAGTTAACCGACGAGGGCGGCCATCGCGTGGTGGTCACCAGTCATATCTATGCACAAGGCGCACCGGTTGACGACGGCTGCGGATGTCGCAGTAACCGTGGTGCAGGCATGCTGCCGCTGAGCCTGGCGTTCTTGGTCGGCGTTGTGCTGCGGCGCAAACGACCGGTTGTGGCGTAGCTCACCGGCGTGAGCGGTGAGTTACGGCCGCTTGCGTAGTGGGCCGGCGGCCTTGCACAACGGGCAGCCGTCGGCGATCGCGACCCATTCGCAGCTATCACACATGATGATGGCGGCGTGGAAACCTGGATCGCCGACCGACGCTAGTGCGGTTGGCGTAGGCAACCTACCGCCGCCGCCGGTAGTCACACTCGCCGGGGCAAAGCCAGTGACTGTGACTTCCATGCCTTTGCACTCGGGGCATTTTTTTGGGATCGCCATATTCGAGTCGGCTTGTAGCGA
>JAYWHS010000125.1:0-1704 GCA_043777635.1 Kofleriaceae bacterium
TAACGGCAAGTGCATTAAGACTCTTGCCCTTGAGTGATTGCCACGCAGCGGATTTGGTTTGTTTGCGAAGATTGAACGACGGCATGACAGCATGATGCCATGATCGGCAAGCACAAGTTCCCGACCGGGATTCACTTTTGGGGATTCACAACGAGAACGCGAAAGTTTACGCCCTCATCGTCGCTGCGCGGGCCATACTACGGAACGAAGCGTTGAGCATTCGGCGGAGGGTCGCCGCTACTCTTGCAACAACCACGGCGACAATTGAGGCCGACGCTGCCACGCCTTCGGGACTTTTCATCGGAATCAATTTCCCAGTGCCAATCGTGTCGAATAACGAATCGCAACGTGGTTTCGCGCAGCACTGCGCCGCTCGTACATTGTCTATCAAAGCTTAGCCGTCGATGCCCAGCCCCATATCAACCGCGATATCGAAATACCCTTACAGCACATACTCATTCCGGCGAAGCTGGCGTTGCCGCGTGGCGATTTATTTGTCTGCTTCTACGTACCCGCGCTACGTCCGACACGAATTGACCCGGCTAATGCGTTAGCCGCCACTGCACGAATTAAGCATCAGCGGTGGATATACGAAGCGCAGTTCGAGCCGCAGCAGGTTGCAAATCCGGACGTATTACGTCACTGAGAATTTTCAGTTGGCGGGTTTTGTCACGAAAAGAATGGCGTAAGCTTTGCAATCTCGTGGGTGTATGACAACTCAATCACAGCGCCAAGCTTCGCACATCATCATATCTATCATTTGCGCCCTCTGCGTTTACGCGATTGGGGTAGCAATTGGATTATATATCTGTGCCGCCATTTGGTGGACGGCCGGCGAAAAAATTATACTGCCGCTTCCTTTGATCCCGGCGGCTATCGCCTATTTTCTCGCCCGGCGCACGCTTGCGGCTCGCGACAAAAAAATCGCTGCGCGGCTCCACGTACACGCTTAGTTGGCCGATTTGACACAACGACAGCCACTCAGATCTTGGCTGAGTCTGGCCGCATCATGTCGCAAAATGTCCCAATTTTTTTGGAATGAATTGAGTGCTCAATGCGTCTACGCGCAGAGGAAAACGGAAATGAAAACGAAACGATTGCTCGGTGGATTTCTGACAACGTTGGCATGTGTAGTAGTCGCGTCGCTGGTGCACGCACAACCGTCGAAGGCCAATGACGCTGCGCTCACCAAAGATGTCGACTACGTCGCTGCTCAAATGAAAAAGTGGAATCAAAAAAGCGTTGCAAGAACCACGTTTCTAGGTTGGACCGCAAACAACGATGCGGTTGTTCGTTTTTTGCATTGTGACGAGGGCGAAGGCCGTGGACCGTTTTGCGAACTCAAAGTTTGCCTCGCAAAGTCGACCGCGACGGGGCCAGTTCCTGAGCTGGATTGCAAAGCCGGCGTTAGCGTCGAGCTCGGCCCAACCGAACCGGCCCTAGCTTCGGCCAACTCGCCCCAGCTGCTTTCGGCTGCCACTAATGCATTCGCGCCGATTGGCAAAGGCACGTCGTTGCAGGCCAGTTCGGTCAGATTGGCGTTTCGGGATTTTGCATCGACCATCAAAACGAAAAGCACTGGCCCCATCGTGTTGTTCGCTGCTACCGAAAATGAATACGGCGCAAGCGGCGTGGTGAGTGCAAAAATTACTTCCGTCGCTGAATCACAGGACAAACGCTGTATCGCGACAATCGGGGTTGCAC
>JAYWHS010000126.1:0-1702 GCA_043777635.1 Kofleriaceae bacterium
GCGCTAACCCAAACCGCGACAGCCACGCTGCAGCACGCCGACGCCACCTTCGCGAAACTTGCATTGCATGCGGCCAGCTATGAGGCCACCGAAGCGAGGGATGACGTAGCGCAGGTGAAAGCTGCTACCAAACCAAATCCTCGCAGTGCGCCGACGCATTTACCTATGCTGAGCGGCGACGCCGAATATCTCGATGAAAAAGCTGCGGGCATGCAACGGCTCGACAAACTGGGGGTTGCACCGACGCCAGCGCAGCTGCAATTGCTCGAATTGCAAACCGTGGCGGTGCGCTATCGCAGCCAGGTTGCCAATTTGCAAGTTGCATTGCGCAGCCTCGACGCTGCGCTGCGTGACGCAACCAGTGGTGTGCTCGCAGGCGTCGCCGAGGCGTTTGCAGGCACGAATACGGCGCTGTTGTGTATTGAACTGTCCAATGCCGAGATGGAACTAAATAGCGTGGACGATCAACTCGTGAACGCATTACAAGATGATTCGACGTTTGCAAGCGTGGTGCCGCCGGGTGCGCAGGACTGGTTCGCGGAAAAACAGCTTGAGTCAAAACAAGCCCGGATCACCGCCGCTCAAACCCGGTTTGCGGCGGTTATTACTGCGCACCGCCTCGACGGTGCTTTGTTCAAACGTGCAGAAAAACATCTGACGCATGTCCATCTGCGCACCTTGGTCGCGCACGTCGCCGTGATGCTCGCCGTCGCGGTCGCCACCGGTGGCATTGGCGCGATTGCCGGCGAAGCGATGGGCAGCGCTGTGTTAACCGCTGGCGCTGCGACTACGCTCGAAGGAGCCGCGACGCTGGCAACAGCCGCGCGTTATGCGCAAGTGGCCACCGCCTTGGGCGTCGATGCGTTGGGGTTTTCGGTTGTGCAAACCAAACTTAACGGCGGCTCATTCGGTGTCAACTTCCTCGAAACACTGGCGCTCAACGGCGCCGTGATGGCAGCATTACGACCGTGACAAGCGCTGGCGCGTGGCTGGCTTGGCCTCGACGAAGAAGCCTTCGCTATCTGGTTGGCGCAAGGCAAAGCCAGCAAAGTCTTGGCAACGCGCGGTGCAGTGGCCAGCGTCGAGATCTTTACCGCAATGGCCATTAATAACATCGGCCAGCGAGTACTCGCAGTTGCGCACGGCCGGGAACCGGACGAAGCCACGTTGTTGCAGTTCACTCTCGACGGTGCGGCGATGGCAATAGGCCATATGATCAACATGCAGCTAGAAGGCCAGCTCGCGCGCTTCAAGAGCGCCGGTGCGCACGCAGGCGAGTTGCTCGGCCGGATGGTTCGGCAACGCGCTGCGGCAAAAGCTGTAGCGGCCACGGAATCCGGAGGTCGCACAGCTGCAATGGATCTCGTGATCGAGCAACGCGCGATCTTGATCGAAGAAGTGGCCCTGTGGCGTGGTCTCGCGCAGGACCCTGCGGCGCTCAAAGCCACCAAGCTCAACGCCGACCAAGCGAGCGCCAAACTTGCTAGCATCGATGCCCAGCTTGGTGCCACGACCACCATGGCCACCGCGCGTTTGACCTTGCAGATGAATAACATTACCGAAGAAGTCGCCGGCGGACGTCTGTGGGCCGGCAGTGCCCACGACATCAACGCCGCCCTTGGCCATGCACGCAAACTCGGCTTCAGCGTCGAAATCCTCGATGCACACGACGCTGCGCCTGCGAACAGTTCACGCGGCGACG
>JAYWHS010000127.1:0-1701 GCA_043777635.1 Kofleriaceae bacterium
CAAGCGAGTTGGCTTACCGATTTCTGAGCACAATGCCACCGCCAGCACCTGGGACGAGTTGGCTGCAATCATCGCTAGCTGGCAAGATCGCCGTGACGACTTGCCCTACGAACTCGATGGCCTGGTCATCAAAGTTGATCAGTTTGAACAACGCGCCCAACTCGGCACCACGTCGAAATTTCCGCGCTGGGCCATCGCCTACAAATTTCCGGCGCGGCAGGTCTCCACCATCCTGCTTGGCCTTGAAATCAACATCGGCCGCACCGGTGCCGTTACCCCAGTTGCGATTCTGGAGCCCGTCGACGTTTCAGGTACTACCGTTGCGCGGGCATCGCTGCACAACTGGGATCAAGTAGCGCGGTTGGGGCTCGGCGCAGGTGATCGTGTGATGATCGAAAAAGCCGGCGAAATTATTCCGCAGGTTTTGCACGTGACCGAAACCTCCGGTGGTCCGCGCTTCGCAGCACCCACCAATTGCAACTCATGCGGCGCAACCCTGGAACGCGCCGAAGGCAAAGTTGTCTTGGCCTGCCCCAATCATCTAGGCTGCCCGGCGCAGCAATTACGCACCATTGAATTTTTTGCGTCGCGTGGCCAGATGAATATCGATGGCCTCGGCGAAAAAATCGTCGAACAATTGGTCAGTGCCAAACTGGTGAGTGACGTCGCCGACCTATTCGACTTGACGACAACCCAGCTCGAAACTTTGGAACGTTTTGGCAAATCTTCGGCGAAGAAACTCATCGCTGGCATCGCTGAAGCGAAAAAAGCTGCAACATTCTCGCGCTTGCTTTCCGCCTTGGGCATCGCCAACGTTGGCCGCACCGTCGGCACACCGATCGCGCAGAAGTACGGTTCGTTACAGGCGCTGCGCGACGCTGTAGCAGCCAAAGACTCCGCCGATTTCATCGCTGAGCTATCTAGCATTGACGGCATCGGCGAGGTTATCGCAGCTTCAGTTGACGGGTATTTCCGTGATCCGGACGCCGCGCTGCTCGTCAACAAGCTGTTAGCCCGCGGGATCAATCCCATTGAACCCGTCGCCGTGAACAACAGCGACGGCGCCGTGGCCGGCAAAACGTTTGTGGTGACTGGCACCTTGTCCAAGCCACGGCCCGACATCCAAAAAGATATCGAAGCCGCCGGTGGCAAAGTGGTCGGTTCGGTCAGCAAAAAAACCAACTTCTTGGTTGCCGGTGCCGATGTTGGCCAAGCCAAAACCGACGCTGCCAACAAAAATGGTGTGACCATTATTAGTGAGAGCGAACTGCAGGTGCTGCTGGCCGGTGGCAGCGTTGGGACGAACGCGGAAGCCAACGCAGCGAGCGAAAGCTAACTAGTGCCACGAATCTCCGACGACGAAGCGCTGCCCGAGTTCCGCGAAAACTGGCAACGCGAAACCATCGCACGGGCCCAAGAATATTGGACCGCTGCGCGCACCGAGCAACTTGCCGCCGGCAAAGCCCTGCTGTTACCACCGGCGACCTCGGCCCCGCTGCTCCGCGCGCTTGGCCTGTTGCATCGCGATGGCTCGATGCCACCGAAACAAGTGCGCAAATACTGGCAGGTTTGCCACATGGTCACCCTGCTCAGCGCGCAACTGCGCGATGTATTTGCCAAGCATCAGCCGGTCCGCATCGTCGATGTTGGCTGTGGCCGCTCGTATCTCACCGTGGTGTTGGCGTGGATTGCCAAATACCA
>JAYWHS010000128.1:0-1699 GCA_043777635.1 Kofleriaceae bacterium
CTCGATGACGCCAAAGCCAAACATGAGCCGTTGGGCGAGGTTGAGCCAAGCCGGTTTGTGAGTGACGTCGAAAAAAATCTATGGACGGCATGGCGCGCCCATGACCCACGACCAGCATTAGTCAAGCGCGATTACGCAGGTGCGTTTGCAACTCTAGCGGCGATGGGCAGCCAAATCGCTGCGTTCTTCGACAAGGGCGGAGTCATGGTGATGGATCCTGATCTAGCGTTGCGAAAAAATCGATTGTCGATGCTGAGCGAAATTGCTGCGCCGTTCGCTGCGATTGCCGACTTCCGTAAACTAGGAGCAGCGTCATGACCGCAACGACCACAGTGCCTTTGTCCAAACAAAGCGTCTATGCGTTCGGCGGCGGTGTCGCCGATGGCCGCGCCAAAGACAAAATGTTACTCGGTGGCAAAGGCGCCAACTTGGCCGAGATGACCGCGCTGGGTTTGCCGGTGCCGCCAGGCTTCACGATTACCACCGACGTGTGCCGGTACTGGGTTGCCAATGCTGGGTATCCGGCCGATCTAACCGCACTGGTCGAAGCTGCGTTAGCCAAGATCGGCACGTTGACCAACACTACGTTTGGTAGTGGGCCGTTGCCACTGTTGGTTTCGGTGCGGTCGGGTGCGCCAGCGTCGATGCCAGGCATGATGGATACCATTTTGAACCTTGGGCTCAACGATGTCACGGTAGTGGCACTGGCCGAGCAAACTGGTAACCCACGTTTTGCCTGGGACTGTTACCGCCGCTTCATCATGATGTACGGCGAAGTGGTGTTGGGCATCGCTGGTGGCGAACACGAAAGCACGCCGTTTGAGAAATTGCTCGAAGACAAAAAAGCCGAGCGGCGGGTGTTTAAAGATTCGGATCTCGACGCTGCGGCATTACAAGAGTTGGTCGCAGGCTTCCAAGCTGTAGTGTTGCAAGCCACGGGGCAGCCGTTTCCGCAAGATGTCGTCGCGCAGTTGTGGGGCGCAATTGGTGCGGTGTTCCGCTCATGGGATAACCCACGCGCCGACTATTATCGACGGTTACACGGCATCCCGGCATCCATGGGCACGGCGGTAAACGTGCAAGCCATGGTGTTTGGCAATCTTGGCGAAGACTCAGCTACCGGCGTTTGTTTCACTCGCAATCCGTCGACTGGCGAGCGGGTCTTGTACGGCGAATTTTTGATCAACGCGCAAGGCGAAGATGTAGTTGCTGGCATTCGCACGCCAGAGCCGATCGCTGAACTACAAGCGCGCATGCCCGAAGCTTTTGCAGCGCTATGCGCGGTGGCAACGAAGCTTGAAGATCACTTCACCGATCTGCAAGACATCGAATTCACCATTCAGCGCAACCAGTTGTTCATGCTGCAAACCCGCAACGGCAAACGCGCGGGCAAAGCGATGATCAAAATTGCCGTCGACATGGTGAACGAAGGTCGTATCACCCAACGCGATGCCGTGCTGCGCATGGACGCCGCCAAGCTCGATGAAGTGTTGCATCCAACGATTGATCCGGCCGCGCGCCCGCCACGGTTAGCTAAAGGTTTGCCAGCGTCGCCAGGCGCAGCCATTGGTAAAGTGGCATTTTCGGCTGAACAAGCACAAGAATACGCCAAGCGTGGTGAGTCGGCGATTTTGGTGCGGACCGAAACCTCGCCGGAAGATATTCATGGCATGCAAGCGGCCACTGGGATTCTAACCTC
>JAYWHS010000129.1:0-5618 GCA_043777635.1 Kofleriaceae bacterium
TCGGCGTGGGCTGCTGCCAGCAAGGATACAACGGCGTCGCTGGCCTTGCGATGTGTATCCTTCGAGCGCAACAACCCGGAACCAATCCGTAGCGATACATCGGGGTCACGGCAGTACATCTGCGACGGCAAGCGCGCATCCGCAAATCCAACTCCAGCATTGAACCTACGCAATAATGCGGCTTCCGCGAGCAAGCGCACCCGCCGAATGGCAGCGCTCGTTGCTGTTGGTGTGGCCGTCACGACTTGACCGGCTTGCCAGCTGCAGCGCGAGTTGAGTCAGCGTCGGCGTTATTGCTTACACGGCCGGGCTCCGCTGCGGTGCGGGCATCGGTTTTGGCAGCGCTTATCACGTCGAGAGATGCATCGTTGTCGTCGGCATCTTTGTCGTCCTCGTCGGCGTCAGCGTCATCTGCGTCTTCGTCGCCGGCTTTGCCTTTGCCGGCGATAGCCACAGGTTCATATTCTTCTTGGGTAGCTTCGAGTTTGGCCAGCTCCAACCGCAGTCCGTTGACGTCACCGATGAGTCGCGCGAATTCGTTGGTGAGCCCTTCGGCATGGTGATCCATGGTTGCCAAGGGCCCCATCGCTAGCGCCGGTTGTAACGCGGCCAAGCTTTGCTCCAACATCATGCGCCGGTCTTCCGCAAATACAAACGTGCGGTCACGAGGATGATTGCCGCGTACTGCGGCAGCCAACAGATCGATGGCCTTTTGATGCATCGGATCTAGTTGGCTATGCGCGGCAATCTCTTTACCGTCGAAGATGTCACGCATCATGCCGAAAAGTTCAGTACGCGCAGTTTCACCCACCTGCGCCTGCTCAGCGTAACCCTCGGGGGTATGCGCACCGGCTTGGGCTCGTGTGCGGAATCGCTGCTCGCCATATTCATCGATTTGAGCCTGCTCAATCATCTCAGCTTGCTCATTGTCGACTACGTCCCGCCGCTCCAGTGACTTATCTTCTAGCCGCACTTCGAGCCCGAGCCTACCACTTTACCCGTCTGGCTACGCTATCGGCTCCCACCATTGGCACCACCACACGTCACCGACCAGGATACGAAGTTTCGGGTGCCAGCAGTACGCAAGTTTTTCGTCTGGATTTAGGTAGAACAAACAATTGCTGCATTGTTCGTCACCATAAGGTTTACCTTTGAGCACCGCATCTTCGGAAAGATGCTTGAACTGCAAAGCCAGCTTTTCGTCAATTTCTTTTGGTTCTGGTTTCGGAAGCTCGTCGGCCATGCCGGCATTATAGCTCACAACTCGCTATTCGACTTGTAAACGAAACACTTTTCCCGACTCGCGGGTGGTCACGTACAATTCGCCAAATCCATCGTGGCCAATGGCCGCGAGTTGATTTTTAAGTTCAGTAGTCTCGCTTACTAAGTCAGCAAATATCAGACCGACCTCCGCTTGTATGATGGTGCCGACCCGCCCCGAGCAAGCGTCAGCGCCGATGTACTGGCCCACCAGATCAGGCATGCAGACGCCGCGATAGACCATGCCCGGCACCAGCTCACAGCCATCGGCAAGCTGGCGTTCGATCAGCAGGTCCGGGGACCGGACATCGGCAGTTGCACAGACATCGCTCGCAGCGAGGCAGGCCGCGCCGTCGAAGATTGGCCAACCAAAATTGTTCCCGGGTAGCTGCACGTCCATGACATTGATTTCATCTGCAACATGTTGCCCAAGATCAGAGATCCAAACGGTTTGCCCATTATCAAACGCAATGCCAGTGGGATTGCGTAGCCCCCACGCAAACATTTCAGGTACGCCGCCGCCATTGGCCCACGGGTTACTGGATGGAATCGTGTACGGCGGGGCACCGTCGATATCGATCCGCACTACTTTGCCCAACAGGCTGTCGCGGTTTTGGCCGTTGCCATAGCGATCATTCGCGCCGCCACCATCGCCAAAACCGAGATAGAGTAGTTGATCAGGACCAAAGACAATCGCCCCGCCATTGTTGTTGGCGGCGGGTTGCCGCACCGTCAAAATGGTAGTGCCGTTAGGGTTGGCGACATACGCCGTCGGAGCTGCTTGGTACTCGGCAACGACGGAATCGCCGCGCACGTCGGTATAACTGACGAAGAATCGACCATTTTCGGCGTAATCAGGATGAAATGCGACGCCAAGTAGCCCACGTTCTTTGCCGGTACTCACCAGCTTTGAGATATCCAAAAACGGCGCGCCATGGCGCACGCCATCGCGGATCTGCCAGATTCTGCCGATTTGCTCCACCACAAAAATGCGCGGATCTTTGTGCGGCGCTTGCACCGCAATCGGCTGGGTAAAATCCCGACCAATTTCGACTAGTTTTAGGCGCTGGCCCGGTCGAGCTGCACATCCACGATCGCCCGGTTGCAGGGTGCCCTGTGAATCCGCGCAACTGCTCAATGCGTTGACCGCAATAATGCCAAGTAGCAGTGCTAGGCGACAGTGAAAAAGCACACCTGACGTTCGCACAATTGCACCGCGCAACTACGGCGCAGGCGCAACAAATACAAAATCATCGGCTGGCACACCGCGCGCTTCAAGCCAGTGATCAAGTAACGACAACACGTAGTACGTGCCTCGTGGATTCGCGTGCAAACCATCAGCAGCCATCAAGGTGCTAGCCATCACGCGGGCACCATCGGGCATTGTGACCGCAGCATTGGTAGCCAACGGCGTTGCCCATGCAGCAAAAGGTGCCACGAATTTGCCGGGACCAGCCCACGCTGCGAGTTCCGCGTTGAGTTCGGCCAGCTCGTTGGCCGGCGGCACCGCCTCTGGAGATAACATCATGGGCGAAGCAGTGACGATGCGTGGAATGTCGCCCACCACGATAATCGCGCCAGCGTCGTGCAAGCGATCGAGCGCAGCTAACGCATCAGCGATCGCTCGCCGTCGCGCCGCTTGCGGTGCAAAGCCATACGCATCCCAAAATAACAGATCGAGCGCAATCACGATGGACGGCTTAAAATCCGCCGCGTGTGCCGCCTGCTTGAGGGTTGCGGCTTTGGGATCGCGAAACAACATGATACTCGCGGCACTAGCGACTTCGCCGCGTGGCGCAGCGGCCTTGAAAGCGTCGAGAAAAGGTAGGCCACCCATGCCAGCCGAGACGCTGGCACCCATAATAAAGATGCGTTGACCAGAACCCACGGCCGCAGTGCGAGTCGCATCGACCATGGTGGCTGCTACCGGTATGGGCGCCGCACTGCCTGATCCGATGAGCGTCGGACTACTCGGCGAAGCCGTGGCCGGCTTGCTCGCCGAATTTTTACGACAGGCCGACCCAGCGCAGAGCACGCCAACAACAACTAGGCTAACGACCGTGCGTGCGTCGGCCCGGTTCATTTGCGACTGCGCTGCGAAAACCAGCTGACAGTCTCAACCATGCCTTCGGCGACATCGTGAGTTGGCACATACCCCAACGCCGCTTTGATTTTTTCAATGGAAGCTTGCGAGTGCGCCACATCACCCTGACGCGTCTCAGCGAACGATGGTTCGACGCCAGCGACCTCCGGGAAATCTCGTTGCAAGTTGTCACGAATCATTGTGAACAATTCGCGCAGGTCGGTGCGCCCATTGCAACCCACGTTGTAAATCGTCCCAGTTACCGCAGGATCGCTCGCGGTGCCAGCCAGCAGATTGGCTTGCACCACGTTGTCGACATAACAGAAATCTCGGCTGGTACTACCATCGCCAAAAATTTCGCACGGTTTGCCTGCGATCAGTTGCGCGATCCAACGCGGTATCACCGCAGCGTAAGCGCCGTCTGGATCTTGCCGCCGACCAAAGACGTTAAAATAACGCAGGCCGATCAATTCCATTTCGTAACATTGGTGAAACACGCCAGCGTAAATCTCGTTGCATCGCTTGGTCGCAGCGTACGGCGACAACGGCCGGCCGATTCGATCTTCAACTTTTGGCAGCCCGGGATGATCGCCGTATACCGAACTCGAGCTGGCATACACCATGCGCTTAACCCCAGCGTCTTTGGCCGCGCTGAGCATGTTGAGAAAGCCATTGACGTTGTGTTCGTGCGATGCAATTGGATTCTTGAGCGACCGTGGTACCGACCCCAATGCCGCTTCATGCAACACGATATCGACGTCTTTGCAGGCGCGCTGGGCCGTGGCCAAGTCGCGCAAGTCACCTTCGATGAACTCGAACTGATATTTTTCATCCGGGTTGATCGCTAAGACTTCGTCAAGATTGCGCCGATGCCCAGTGATGAAATTATCAATGCCAACCACCGATTGCCCAAGGTCGAGCAAGCGCTCAACCAGCGCAGAGCCAACGAACCCCGCGGCACCGGTAACTAACCAGCGTCGCGGTCGATTGACCAAGTCACCACAAATGTCATCGTATTGGCTCATATTTGAATATCATCTGCAGCCTGTTGCGGCCACCGTGCTTCGCTGATCACAAGCTCCAGTAGTGGATGCCACGTTCGGCTGCACTTGGTTTAAGCGCGCTCTTCACGTCGAGAAAAACCCCGTTGTCACGCACGCGCTTCATTAGGCCACCAATGTCTGCGAGATATTCGTCGTGCGCCACCGCAAGGATCAACGCATCTAAGTTTTCAAACTTACTCAAGTCGGTAAGCGTAACTTTGTATTCTTCAAACGCTTCGTGAGCGTCGCCGAGTGGATCATGAATGATCGGCTCGACACCGTAGTTGCGCAGCTCGGCAATGATGTCAGGGATTTTGGAGTTGCGAAGATCCGGTACGTTTTCTTTAAACGTTAGCCCCAAAATACCAACCCGAGCTTTTCTAAGTGGTGCATCGTTTTTAGCCAACAGCTTGACGCATTGTTGCGCAATAAATGGACCGACATTGTTATTGATCCGACGCCCCGCCAAAATCACTTCAGGCAGGTACCCCAACTCTTGTGCCTTGGTGGTGAGATAGTACGGGTCTACCCCGATGCAGTGGCCGCCAACCAGGCCGGGCGTGAACTTCAAAAAATTCCACTTGGTGCCAGCCGCTTCGAGCACGTCGGCGGTGCGGATGCCCATGCGATCAAAAATCAGCGCGAGTTCATTCATCAATGCGATGTTGAGGTCGCGCTGGGTATTTTCGATAACCTTGGCAGCTTCAGCGACGCGAATCGACGGAGCGCGATGCACGCCCGCAGTGACCACCGCCGAGTACGCACGCGCTACGCGATCTAATGATTCTGGATTTTGCGCGGCAACCACTTTGACGATGCGCTCAAACGTGTGTTCTTTGTCGCCGGGATTGATGCGCTCCGGCGAATACCCCAAGAAGAAATCAACGCCGGCTTTGAGGCCGCTTTTTTCTTCGAGAATCGGGCCGCACACTTCTTCGGTGACGCCCGGATACACGGTCGATTCATACACGATGATGTCGCCCTTACGGACGTGCGGCCCAACGGTTTTTGAAGCGCTGATCATTGGCCCGAGGTCGGGACGATTGTTGATGTCAATTGGCGTTGGCACCGCGACGATATAGAACGTGCAATCGGCAAGCTTTGCCGGATCTGCGGTCAGCGTCAGCTTGGTGGCAGCCTTGAGTTGTTCGCCGGTGACTTCGCGGGTTTCATCATGGCCTTTGAGTAGATCATCGATGCGTTTTTGGCGAATGTCGAAGCCAACCGTAGAC
>JAYWHS010000130.1:0-5598 GCA_043777635.1 Kofleriaceae bacterium
GCCGCAACGCACTTGACCAACGGTCAGTTGCTTGACGCATGACTGCATGAACGGCACACCAATCGCTTGATCCGCAGCAGCACGTTGCGCTGCGCGATCGGATGGCGTGAGCATCGTTAGATCTGCTACGCGATCGTCGACGATTCGAGTGCCGAGCTTGGCGCAAAGCGCCGAACTGGCTTTATCTGTTACCGCAGGGGCGGACTCATCGCCATCGTTCGACGACGATCCGCAGCCGTTACTAAAAAGTTGAAAACTTAGGCCAACGGCCAACGGCCAACGGCCAACGGCCAACGGCCAACATCTGCGAGCAGTGCTCGCGTCACACACCAAAACGCCATGAATTCTACTCGCAGATTTAAGTGATGGTTCGCAATCGCAACTCGGCAACGTTTTGGTGAACTGGTACGAATTTCAACAAATCAGTCGAAATGTTTCGCGACAATTCCTCAATCAAAGAAAAATGTCGATTTTCAGGAATTCCGGTCTCACCGCTGATCGGTGTCGCAACGATTGCAGCTACCCACTGACGCGCTCACTACTGCCACTACGCTTGCAATCCGCGCGGCACCAGATTCCTGGTCGCCAAGAACTCTCTATTAAAAACCTTCGACGTGTAGCGGCTGCCATGGTCACACAACATGGTGACGATGCGTTTGCCCGAACCGCGGTGCGCCATTGCATATTCATACGCCCCACGCACATTCAACGCCGCCGACGTACCCACCACTAAACCGTCGTGGGCCGCGAGGTGATACAGCATTTCCAGCATCGGCTGATCGGACAAGTGCATAACGTCATCAACCCGCCCCGTCGCAAAATTGGCAGTTGCGCGCATGATGCCAATACCCTCGGTGATCGACGAACCAGAGCACTTAAATTCACCAGTCTTCACATACGAATAAATGCCGCTGCCGTCGGGGTCCACCGCAAGGACGTGCAAGGCCGGGAATTTCTCGCGCAAAAAACGCGACACACCGGCAATTGTGCCGCCAGTGCCAACCGCGCTTACCAGCACGTCAACGTGGCCGGCTTGGGCAAAGATTTCCGGACCCGTTGTCGTGTAGTGGGCGCCACTGTTGTCGAGATTTTCGAACTGGTTAGCCCAGTACCAGCCATGTTGCACCGACAGCTCACGCGCTTGATGAAAAAAATGATTCGGATTCGCGAACGGCACCACTGGGACTTGCCGGACGTCCGCGCCCATCGCACCGAGCAACTCGTATTTCTCACGGGCTTGATTGTCGGGTATCGTGACCACCACGTTGTAGCCACGCTCGCGTCCCAACATCGCCAGCCCAATCCCGGTATTGCCAGCCGTGCCTTCGACGATCGTACCCCCCGGCCGCAATTCACCGCGTGCTTCAGCACCCGCGATCATGCTCTTCGCGGCGCGGTCTTTGATGCTGGCACCGGGATTCATAAATTCGGCTTTGCCAAAAATTTCGCAGCCGGTCAGCTTCGACAACGACGCAATGCGCAACAAAGGTGTGTTGCCAACCGAATCCCAAAGCGTAGAAGTTGCCATTTTGGGACGTTGCCACGCGACGCTGCATTGGCAAAGGCCAGCACCAGAATATTGCGGCATGATCGCGTCGGCGTCCCCCACCGCACTGATCGACTGCAAAGTGGCAATTTCCCCCACGGCGGCCCACAGAGGCGTTACACTTAGGCCGTGCGCATTACTCAAGCCCTCCTTTGTGTCCTTGCCACGTCGCTGGCCAGTTGTGGCGTTACCCAGTCCCAAGGGCCGTACCTTCGGATCGACGCAACGGGTAACACTACCGACGGCGCTGTCAATGACGCGGGTACACCGGATGCATCTATTGACGCGCGCGTGTGCAGCAATGGCCGTATCATTTTCCTGAACTTCGAAGGCGTCAGCCTGACCCTCGCTGCCGCTAGCGACGCAGTCACCAATCGCATTAACTGGTTCAACAACATCAACATCCCCAAATTCCGGGCCAACGATGTCAACCGAGCCACGCTGATCACCGACATCACAACCCGCGCGCGCGCCAACCTTGCGCAGTTTCCGGTCACGATTGTTACGACGCGGCCGGCCGCTGGGCCGTACATCATGGTGACGTTTGGCGGCCCACGTTCGATGTTTAACACCACATTTCCCTCCGTTGCCGGACCCAACTGCGGTGATGCCGCAAAGAGCGGTGTAGGCTGGATTGCCGACGACGTTACCGCGCAACAAGGCGCCAATCTGGTGGTCTCGGTGGCCGGCATTAGCATCGGCCTGACCGGGATCACCGAAAGCCAACCGCGCGACTGTTTGTGCGGTTGGGGTGGCGCGACATGCGTACCGGATCAAACCCAAGCCTGTGTGTTGTCGACTGCGGTGCTGCGCGATCAACGCTGCCCCAACGAAGCCGCTAGCCAAAACGAAGTCGCTTCGTTCAACAAAGCTTTTTGCGAGACTCGCTAACCAGGTCAACGCAGTTGCAATATTTCACTGGGGCGTGCGAAGCCGCTAGCCAAAACGAAGTTGCAGCGTTTAACAAAGCTTTTTGCGAGACTCGCTAACCAGGTCAACGCAGTTGCAATATTTCACTGGTGCGTGCCCGGGCCTCACGACATCGGGTTGCATCGTCACCGACGGGCTGCGCATACGATGGCATCATCGCTGCGAGTCGCTCTCGCCACGCCGGGCTTGCCATCTGCGTAGCCATACATTTTTGCAGCACTTCGAGCACAATCGACACCGAGGTCGAAGCCCCCGGCGATGCGCCCAGCAACGCCGCCAACGAACCGTCTTGGGTCGCAATCACCTCAGTGCCAAATTCCAACACACCACCCACATCACGGCCGCGTTTGATCACCTGCACCCGTTGCCCGGCGATTGCAAGTTGCCAATCCTCAGGCTGCGCGCTGGGTACATATTCGCGCAACGCATCAATGCGATCTTCATGTGTAAGGGTAACTTGCGCGATCAAATAACGCGTGAGATCCAGATTATTCCAACCAGCACTCAGCATGGGAAACATGTTGTCCCATTCGACCGACCCAGGCAGATCAAAGTACGAACCATGCTTCAAAAACTTGGTTGAAAACCCAGCGAACGGTCCAAACAATAAACGCTTTTCGCCGTCGATCATGCGGGTATCAACATGGGGCACCGACATCGGCGGCGCGCCAACACTGGCTTTGCCATACACTTTGCCGTGGTGTTGCGCGACCACCGCAGGGTTAGTGCAGACCAACCATTGGCCACTGATGGGAAAGCCACCATAGCCATCGGCCTCGCTGATGTTGGCCTTGTCGAGCAGCGGTAACCCTCCGCCACCAGCACCAATAAAAATAAATGGCGCGGTCAAATTGGTCGCATGATCATCGGGCAGCCCATCACTATTTTGATCGCGCAAATCGCGCGCAATCAAATGCCACTGGGTACGGCCTTGCGCATCAACGATTCGTTCAAAATCAGTGATTTCGTGCTCCATGTGAAAATGCATGCCACGGACCCGTTCGAGCCGACGAAACAACGCACGGGTCAACGCCCCAAAGTTCACATCGGTGCCACATTCCATGCGCGTGGCCGCCACCCGTTGCGCAGGATCACGGCCATGCATAACCAACGGCATCCAGGTTTCGAGCGTTGCTACATCGTCGGAAAACACCATGTCGCAAAATTGTGGATGCGAAATCAGCGCTTGAAACCGGGTGCGTAAATATTCACATTGATCATCCCAGACCACACTCATGTGCGGTACGCGGCGAATAAACTCAGCCGGTTCGCGCAGGCTGCCGCGCTCGACCAAAAACGCCCACAACTCTTTGCTGATTTCGAAATTGTTCGCAATCTTCAACGCTTTGGCAACGTTCACGCTGCCGTCGGCCGCCGCTGGCGTGTAGTTCAACTCACAAAATGCTGAGTGCCCGGTACCTGCATTGTTCCAGGCATCCGAGCTTTCCAGGCCGTAGCCGCGCAGCCGCTCGACGACACAAATTCGCAGTTCTGGCTGCAACTCTTTGAGTAGGGTCACCAACGTGGCGCTCATGATGCCGGCACCAATCACGATGACATCAAACGTCTCGTTGGCGTGGGCTTGAGCTTGAGCTTGCATGCAGGTGTCGCACTATAGCCAAAAATCTGCGACACTATGAGCATGCGTCAAGCCATTCAACGCTACGTAACAATCTCCGTGACGTCACTCGCAGCGTCGATAACTATCGCTAGCGGTTGCGGTAGCAGCGACGAACCAGCGGAAAGTCCCGACGAGCCAGCCGAACTCGCCGGCATCACCGCTGCCCATAACCGGGTGCGTGCCGAAGTTGGCGTTGCGCCCATGAAATGGAATCCTGCCCTTGCAACCCTGGCTGCCGGCTTCATTGCTGATTGCGTGTTCGCCCACAGCACCAGCCCCGAGCGCATGAATGTCGCTGGCTTCGAATACATCGGCGAAAACTTGTATGCCTCAGGCGGATTTGTGCCGACCGGGGCCCAGGTGTCCGATGCGTGGGCATCGGAGAAATCGATGTACACCTATGCCAACAATTCTTGCAGCGGCGTGTGCGGTCACTACACCCAACAAGTATGGCGGGACTCAACCGACGTAGGCTGCGCCATCAAAGCCTGTCCGAGCGGCCAACAAATTGTCGCGTGTGAGTACGGCCCGGGCGGCAACTACAACGGACAAAAGCCGTACTAGTGTTCCTCCCGCGAAATAGAAGCAACCATATCTAGACATGGTGAGTCTGATGTTTTATGGGAAAATCGAACGCACCGATCGCACTTACGACGTCACAGCGGAGAGCCCTCGAAAAGTTGGTTGCGCAGCCAATGGCGCAGGCCGGCCATGTGCGGCGCGCGCGGGTGATTCTGCTTGGCGCGCAGGGCATCGCGGGCGTTGAAATTGGCCGCCGACTGGGCTTGACCGAAGCCACCGTCGCACGCATTCGTGCACGCTTTCGCGCGCGCGGGATTGAGGGGCTAAAGAGTCAACCGAAAGCCGGGCGCGGGAACCGTGTACCGACGGAGACGGTCCAAAAATTGATCGCGAAGGCGCTATCGCGACCACCGGCTGGATATTCTCATTGGTCGACGCTCCAGCTCGCGAAAGCGATGAAGCTCGGGAAGACGGTCGTGCATAAGATATTGCAAGCCAACGATATCAAACCGCATCTGACTCGCACGTTCAAGGTCAGCAAGGATCCTCAATTCAAGGACAAGGCGACCGATGTCGTGGGCCTGTACGTCAACCCGCCCCACAACGCGATTGTGCTGAGCGTCGACGAGAAAACCTCGGTGCAGGCGCTTGATCGTACGCAACCGATGCTCCCGCTGACCAAGGGCCAAATCGAGCGGCACACGCACGACTACAAACGCAACGGCGTGGTCGATTTATACGCGGCGCTCGAGGTGGCGACGGGCCGTGTGACGGGGCAGTGCACCGATACGCACACCGGTGCCGATTTTCTGGCGTTCATGAAGAAACTGGCGCGTACGTATCCAAAAAAAGATCTGCATGTGATTCTCGACAATTCCTCGACGCACAAGACCCCCGCAGTCATGGCATGGCAGGCCCAGCATCCGCGCATTACCTTTCATTTTACGCCGACGAGCGCTTCATGGCTCAATCAAGTCGA
>JAYWHS010000131.1:0-1693 GCA_043777635.1 Kofleriaceae bacterium
CGATCGCTTTGCCGATCACGCTCGGGCTGCGTTGGGTTGGTTATCGCGTCAAGATTTTGGCACCAGCGAGCGCAAATGGCGACGCTGGTGGGACGACAACAAAAAGCGCCATCGGATGGAATGGTTGATCGATGCGCTCGGCCACAAAGAGGATGCGCTGCGCAAAGCGGCGATCGACGACTTGCGTCGGCTCACCGGCGAATATTTTGGCTATCATCATGACTTGGCCAAAAAAGAACGCGACGCTGCGCAAGCGCGTTGGCAAACCTGGTGGAAAGAAACCGGGCTGCGACGGTTTGGCTAGTTCGTAGATTGTGCCGCGCCGTGCGGAGTTCTCGCACTGAAGTTTTTGCTTTTGCCCACCCTTTGAATCAGACGCTGTGTAGAATGCCGGGCGTGAGTGGTGGGAAGAGCAACCAAGATGGGCCGCAACACGGCCATGAGGCTGCGTCTGGGCATGCGCACGCGGTAAAACCGGCGACCGCCAAACAAACTGTAGCGCAACATCGATTGGAACTACTGCTTTGGCAAGCCGGCAAGCCCACCGCCGAAGCGGTTGCGGAGTTGTTGGCGGAATTTCCTGCAGATCGCAATGCGATCATTGTGCGGCTGCATGAAACCGTCGGTAATGGTTTCGTGCAGCAAGTGCTGCGCAGCGAACGCTGGTCGGAGGCTATGGCCAACGGCGATGGCCGCAGCAATCACGGCCGCACGAGTTTGCCCGCAGCACAGCAGCGACGCCACGCCGATCAAGCGCAACACCGTGATGGGCCCAAGCATAGTGAAGCCGAAATTTCAGCGCCTCAAGGTGAGGCTAGAGCTGCTGCGCAACATGAAACGGCGAATATTGCGGCAAACCTCGCGGTTCACGACGCCAACATAGTTGTCCTGGCGCGCTCCATTGAACGCGTTGCGCTAGCTGGCGCAGGTGATTGGCAACGCAATGTAGTGGATCGCTTTGAGCAACTGTCACCCGCGATGCGCGTTGAAGTTCAGCAGCACGTTGACATGACAGCGGTGTTGCATCGCATGAACGATTGGCATGCAGTTCGCCTCGGCGTCATTACCCCGATGAGCAATGCGGCGGCCCAACAGCATCTCAATCGTAAACGCGCCGCGTACATTGCACGCACGATCAAAGAGTTTGGCCCAGCCAATGCGGATGTGCTGATCGCGTACATGTGGCAAGGCGTGCTCGGTTACGATGCGGCCGAGATCTTTAGCCACCTGGCGCGAGTACGCATGCTCACAAAATTCCGAGCGCTACCGATGATGAGCCAGGTGCTCACGGCGCAAGGCACCGACGACATCACCATGGCCGAGCCCGAAGAACACCCGTGGGCACTGGTGAAATCGATGGTGCCGAACCCACTCACGATGCTGCAAAAACATCGCGAAAAACAGTGGGGCAACGCCGACTTAAAAGCCCAAAACAGGGACCTGCCGCCAGCGTTTCAAGATGCGTTAATGGAGGTTACCAACGCTCAAGTCGAAGCCAGCTTGGCACCGCGCGTAGTTGCACGCGCCCTGTTCGATGACATGACATTTGGATTGCCAGGTGGCGTTGCCGATGTTGCTACAGGCACAGCCTCAGCGGGGTATCACGCGATTCAAGGTGAATATTCGGTAGCCGGCGAAGAGCTGCAAGGCGTCATGATGATCTTGTTGTCGGTGATCGGCGTGAAAGCGTATC